>WAMZ01000162.1 GCA_015522055.1 Candidatus Geothermarchaeota archaeon | reverse complement strand
GGATGACCCGATGCTGTATAGGAGGAGGATCAGGGACTTGATTGGGCATGGTGAAGCCATCATGGGGTTGATAGATTCATACCGGGGGGACGAGGATTTCCTCGAGCCAGGTGAGTTGAAGAAGATAGAAGAGAGATGTGTTGAGTGGAGGTGGAGGATTAAGGATAAGGGATATAGACTGAGTAGGGTACATGGGGACTACCATCCATGGAATATACTCTTCACAAATAAACTAGATTTCGTGGTATTGGATAGGAGTCGTGGGGAGTGGGGTGAACCCGCCGACGATATAGCGGCCTTGACGATAAACTACCTATTCTTCAGCCTACTGAAACATGGCGAATTAAGGGATACCTATCTATCTCTCTGGAATAATTTTATAGATACTTATCTAAGCCTGACTCATGATGAGGAGTTATTTAGCGTTATACAGCCATTCTATGCTTGGCGTGGCCTCGTCGTGGCGAGCCCAATATGGTATCCAAACCTTAGATATAACACTAGGCGAATGATATTCAATTTTATCCATAACGTACTCGAATCAGACCACATCGATTATAGAAATATTGAGGAGTACTTCAAGTAGCTATAACCCTAATCAAGATGGAACTAGGGTATCTATATATGCGTATATATTAACTAGGCGTAAGTTGATATAGAGCTGTGGTAGAGATTGATAGGCTTAGATTGAATAACCATTTTAGTCTCTGTTCAATAAGTATCGACATAACCTATTTATTATTAGCTACTCTGGCTCTCATCAAGAGTTGTTCCTGTCTTTGGTGAATAACGTTACATAAATAAATCTTTAATTTCTTCATTTTTTATTGAATGAATAGATTAATCTCGATGGTTATCCTGGCTCTCCTTCTTCCAGGAGTTATCTATTCGGTACCTGTGGTCTATGGATATGGAGTTCCTTGGGATAGGGATATCGTTAGGAACGGTGTTATCCATATATGGGTTGGGGTTGATGAGGTCGCTGGTGCTGTATACATCTTCTACGCCCCTTATTACAGGCCTTGGGAGACGCGTGTCTATCTAGGAAGGGTGTACTACGATGTTCTAAATATAGTTGGTGGTGGCTTGATAGATAGAGGTTTCTTCGATATACCTTACAGAGTCTTCTTCACGATATATAATGGGTGTCTTATTGGGTTGGACGACGATGGTCTATTCAGCTATAATATTAGTGGTGGTTACTATCGGTGGAGGATCGGTCTCCCAGATAATGCTACATCCCCAGCTGGATTCGGGTATGAGGTTGAGGGGGATAGGCTATATATTGTTATTGCACCCATGATGTATGCTGTAGACCTGGAGTCAGGTGAGATATTATGGAGTTTGGAGCTTGAATCCGGTGGAGGGTATCCGGGGGCATTTCATATAATTGTGGATCCCGAATCCGACCTAATACTAGTGACATACTACTTTGCTATGAGGTGGTACCTAATCGACGCTGGCTTGGTGGTGCTTAGCCGGGATGGACATATCCTATGGTGGTTGAAGGATAGTTATAGGGAGATGCTGGATAGTGATGTATTGGTTGGTGAGCCCGTCCTATTCAGGGATTACATTATATTTCCCTTCAGGAATCACAGCCTACTAATTTATAATGGGTGGAATGGGAGGCTTGTTGCTAGGCGGATGGCCCTTTCCTCTGGAAGCTACATCAGTAGGGATTATATGATACTTGGTGGGCTAGATGGATATATAGTTGCCATGACTAAGGGTAGGGACCGATATATCGAGATACTTGACATAGCCCGTGGGGAGGTGGTGTGGAATAAAAGCTTGGGTAGATGGACGGCCATACTATTTAAAACCGTGATTGATGGAAAATTCATCTATATACATGGAGGCAATATACTTAGGGTAAATATGGTGGATCTGGGAGCCGCCTCTGAATCCACTATTGATAGCATCAACGTCACAAATTATATACCTTATTGGATACTGTATTCAATGGAGTGGAGGACTATACTCATTTATCTGGTAAATAGAGACTATGCATATACATTGTTCTATGACAGGGTAATCTATGCCAGGCTTGTTGCCATATCACTACCTCCACCATACCAAGAATCCAAAACATTTCCCAAGCCATATGAGCCTGGCCACCAAACAAAGGCCGGTTACCCACCAAATAATACTTATATTATTACCCTTTTAGTCACCCTAGCCTTCCTATCTACAGTTTTAATATATCTGTTGTTTAGATGGAGATCCAAGTCCTAGTCTCCTCCAAAAAGGATATGAATAAAATATATTAAATGGTTATAGAAGAGAGGGAGTTATCTATTTAATTGTCATGTCAAGGGTCTTCGCTGTATGGCTCACGGGGATACCCTCATCCGGCAAATCTACGTTGGCTAGGGGTCTACGTGATAGGCTTAGGGAACGAGGCCTCAAAGTGGCCATCATTGAGTCTGATGCATTGAGGAGGCTGTTGACACCTAACCCATCCTATACCGAGGAGGAGCGTGACTTCTTCTACCGTGCAATGGCGGTAATCGGCAAATATCTGGTTGACCACGGTGTATGTGTTATTTTCGATGCTACGGCACATAGACGTAAATATCGTGATTATGCAAGGAGTATAATCAAGAATTTTGTCGAGGTACATGTCTACGCGCCACTGGATGTCTGTATTGAGAGGGATGTCAAGGGATTATATAGTAGGGCTTTGAGTGGAGAGATAAAGACTCTACCCGGTTTGCAGGTTGAGTATGAAGAGCCCATCTCACCAGAGGTTAAGGTTGACACATCGAGATTATCGGTTGATGAATCCCTAGATATGATAATTGACTTTTTACTTGAAAAAGGATATTTGGAATAGGTCGAGATCTACCTATAATAAGGGTAACTTTATTCTGATTAATACCAAGATTGGAATTTACATTGGATTATATTCTTGTTTGGCCTCAATAGTTGATATTAATATATTTTAATTTTACGCTCTATTTCTCTGGCATAAAATTTTTATTCATAATTTGATATAAATTTATTATATGAGTAAATTATAT
>WAMZ01000161.1 GCA_015522055.1 Candidatus Geothermarchaeota archaeon | reverse complement strand
TCTTCTCGGCGTGGAGCCTCCTAATTATACGCTTTGTATATTTACTGAATCTCCGTAGTAAATATCTAACCGCGAGCTCTATCTCCCTCTCTATCTCGGGTACATCTGCTATAGCCTCCTTACCCACGGTCTTGAATGGTATCTTGGTGCTTGCTATATGGATGAATAATGCTGTTGGCTTATCGCCCGGCCTCTTATAACTATTTATGTTGATATTGTTGAGTACTTTTGTCGAGACATCGCTCCCTTCGTCATATAGTAGAGGGATCTTATTTGCGTACCTGAATAATGTTATGTCGCCGGGTGTTCCGGGGATGTCTCCTCCGTAGGCGAGGGCAACCTCTACTATGAATGGGTGGCCTTGGTAGCTTGATGGGGGTCTCGTCACGACGTCTATATACTCTGGGTTGAACTCCTTCTCTATACCTCTCCTAAATATCTCCTCTCCTATTGGGCTTAGGACGTCGGCTGATGGTGCGATAAATTTATCGTAGTTCTGCAGTGCCTTATAGAGTTTCTCTATATCTGCGTCGGTCAATTCACCTAGCCTAAGGTTATGTCTAATCTTGGCATATCTGAGGAATCTTGCGGCTGTTGTCTTGCCCACCCTGTGGAACTTACTTGATAGGAATTCTTGGAGTGTTAGGCTTTCGTCGGATGTGTTGATGAGGTGTTTCAAGGTCTCTATATCGACGCCATGTGGATGAGGCAGCGTCTCCTTGGGTGGCTGGGGCATTTTATTATAGGTTCTCTTGAAGAAGTATAGGTTTCCATCTGGGTCTATGAATGTTATTTCTGCGTAGGGTGTTATGGCTGCAGTCTCCTTGAAATAGCTGATAATGTATCTGGATGCCCTGGAGTAGTCTCCTTCTAGATATATCTCTATGATTGTCCCTCTCCATCGATCCTTATTTCGGTAATTCTTGTGCCTGATTATCTTTGGCCTATTTTTCTTAATATCTATCTTGAATGTATAACTTACTACGGTCTTCCCGCCTGTGCTTGTAGTTACCTTCACTGGCCTACCTGAGGTGGCCTGGGCATATAGTATGGCCATCGTGCCGCCGAGTCCGAATGTCCCTCTACTCTGCCTGAGGATGTATTTGCTGCTGAAGAAGACGCGTCCCAATGCGTCTAGAACATACTCCTTGGGTATGCCTGAGCCGTTGTCCTGGACATAGAGCTTATATATTCCTACTGTCTTGGTTATGTCTTCGACCCTCCTAAGTGAGACCATTATCTGGGGCTTTATCCTATGTAGTTCACATGCATCTAATGAGTTTTCAAACAGTTCCCTTATAGCTGTGTATAAGGCTCTAGCTGGGTTGGAGAACCCGGCTAACTGCCTATTTCTATAGAAGAATTCGCTTGGACTGGCTTCTCTAAATACTTCGCTCACCATCCTCCTAACCCCATCCTCCTCATACTCCTAGCATTATATAGATATTCATAGACCACTCGGTGGGGGAGGCCCATGATAAGCTTCTTGACCGCCTCATCGAGGATCAGGATATCGTCGAATAGCCCTATGGCGGCGACGTAGTGCCTATATATGGATATGTCTGTGTTGGTGGTCTCCTCAAGTATCCTCCTCGTCTTCCCCTTCTCCCCAATTATCCTCCCTAATACCCTCCTCAAATTATTCTCATCCTTCTTCTTCAAATAGTTATATATATCGATTATGTGGAGGCTGTAATCGGGGTCGAGGAGTTTGAATGCCTTATCCGGTGTGAATCCATAGTTTATGGCTTTGATGATGTTTTGTGCGGTCATGACGTCGCTTAGATTATTGCCGCTTATGGTTACGATGCCTGAGTTACTATCTACGGTTATCTTTGTATTGGTGGCTTCCTCTATACGTCTCTTTACCTCACCCTTCTTCCCTATTAATACACCGATTCTATCAGGCTCCATACCTATCTTGTACTCCATCTGTCAACCACCCTTGATATACTCTAGAACCTCATCTACTGTTATATCTACCTCGACACCCCTGTTTCTGAAGAAGTTTAGTATGTTGGATATGTCTCTGATTAGGAATGTCTCGGCCATTGGGTGTTTGGTGCTGACTGCTTGGCCGAAGTCGAATATAACTGGTTTTCTCTTATAGTAGAATAT
The DNA here is from genome assembly GCA_015522055.1 of Candidatus Geothermarchaeota archaeon. GTDB lineage: Archaea > Thermoproteota > Nitrososphaeria > Geothermarchaeales > JDFR-13 > WAMZ01. The sequence continues at coordinate 14,034 of WAMZ01000161.1, read as the reverse complement.
GTTGTATTCGCTTAGGTCTGTGTGGATTAGCTCCGCCTCGTTATATAGAAGGTATATCTGCCTTAGTATCTGGTATAGCATGTAGTTAGTTACCCTTTTATAGTCTTTTATTAGGGGGGCTGGTGTGAAGTCTTCCCCTATGAACTCCATTACCAATACATTGTTTTTGAAGGCTATAGGTTTAGGTACGTATACCCCTGCCTCATATGCCACCTTTAGGTTCCTAAACTCCTTCTGTGTCCATAAATATACGATTTTATGCATTGATCTACCCACCGACTCGAACCTGGGGTCCCCAATTATATATTTCATCCTTCCCTTCCTAAACTCTGCTGTCTGGATTAGGAATATCTTGATCGCTATTGGGTTTCCCTCGCCATCCAATCCTGCATATACCCTTGACTCCTTGCCGGCTGATACCACTCCATATAACTCGTTTATTACGCCTTCATTGGATAATTCATATAGTGTTTTTAGGGTATTCTCGTCGAATACCTCCTCCTCGGTCTCCCTCTCGTCGATATCCTTTTCCCTAAACTTATACTCCTTAATATATCTATATAGTCTCTGCTCCAGCTTCTTGAGTGCCTTCTCCTCTATATCCATTTCCGATTCAGCCTAGCCACTCTGGTAGGTAGCCGTTGTCGATCAGCCATTGCTTCTGGGCCCTCGTATATCTCCCCACGATGTCTCCTCTTTTATCGTTCTGGAAGCCCCATAGCTCTACTAATACTGCGTCTCCGACCCTTATCCAGACCCTCTTCCTGAGTTTCCCAGGTATTCGACATATCCTCTCTTTACCATCTGCACATGCTACTAGTACGTTTCCTCCACCCATTATTTTCTTCGCTACACCTAGTATCTGCCCCTCACTTGGGAGGGGTGTATCCTTCAAATCCTTTTCAGACAATATCTTCCTCTTACCCATATATATTCACCTCTCCCCCCGAGCGTCCTAAATATAAATTATAGCGATGTCTTATAAAGGAATTGGGTGTATAGCAGAGGTATATAGTATCTTTCCACTGTATATTTACATAGTTAATATAAATATGGAGTATACTATATAGTTATGTCTATAAAATATTTACATTTTTAATAGGTTCTTATAAATATGGCTGTTTTGACCCCCTCCTGCTCACCTACTGCATTGGGGTGGATGAACTTCATTTTTATCCCTAGTTTAACCGAGTTTTCGCCGTAGAATATGATTGATGATGCCTGCTTAATCTTCTCTATAAGCTCCTCCTCTTCAATTACGTAGTCGTAGGTCTCGTTGCTTAGGAAGGTCTCTCCCTCTATGACTTCCTTGTCATAGATGGTTAGGAATAATCCATACTCCGGGTTTCTCCTCTCTGATACATAATATTTGTAGTTATTTAGACGCTGCATCTGCCTCACTTAATTGGGGGGACGGGTGACTCGGCACCACATATACTACATTTAATTATTAATGCTTTCCCCTTCTTTACAAGGTTTGTGTCATATCCTTCGCACATGGGGCATTTTACGTATCTCTTTATGAAGAAGTTGACTGTGTTCTGGAGTGTCTGTATATCTATTCTGGTGTGTAGTATTAGTCTCCCGTCGCTTGGGGTTGCGGGTGTCGCCAGTTCATGGGCTAGGAATTTTCTTATCACGTCTGGATCCCTATTTAGATATTCTGCTACTTCTTTGAAATTGCTGAAGACCGTCTTATTCTTACCTTGGTAGAATAGTTGGACCATTGGTGGCCTGAATCTAGCGGCCTTCTTTCTCAGACCGTGCTCTGGTAGCTTTTTATATGCCTCGTTAAGCATCTTCATGTATGCGTCTCGTGTATTCATCTCCATATATATTCTCCTCCTGCATTAAATACTACCACTAAACCTACATATATTTATGGATTATTTTCTTAAGTCTATCGGGTGGGCATAATTTCCAATAATTATAACTAATTATTAATTTATGTATTATGTTGTTGCCATGGTGAGCTGTCTTGGCTGTGGGCTTGATTGGTGGTAGTGGTCTGGAGGAGTTTCTAGAATCAAGTGTATATAGGAGTTTGGATACCCCCTATGGACCAGTTAAATATATTGATTCTGAGGTTTCGGGTGTCCGGGTGATATTTATACCTCGCCACGGCCCTGGGCATGAGCATCCTCCGCATAGGGTCAATTATCGTGGTAATATCTATGCATTTAGGCTACTTGGTGTGGATAAGGTTATCGCGACGAGCGCCGTTGGCGGTATAGATGAGAGTCTCCACCCTGGTATGATGGTTATCGTCGACCAGTTTATCGACTTTACTAAACGATTTATAACGTTTTATGACCGCCATGTGGTCCATGTCGATGTATCTAGGCCTTATTGTCCAGCTATAAATAGGATTCTATATAGGGTTGGTAGGGGCTTGGGTGTGCGGGTTAGGCTGGGTGGTATATATGTCTGTACTGAGGGGCCTAGGTTCGAGACGCCCGCTGAGATAAATATGTTTAGGCTTATGGGGGCCACTGTGGTTGGTATGACGAATGTTCCTGAGGTTGTATTGGCTAGGGAGGCGGGTCTCCACTATTCCCTCATATCAATAGTTACGAATTATGCCGCTGGTATGCAGGAGAGGGTCTCGGCTGAGGAGGTGGTTCAGGTTATGGAGGGGGCTGCCGAGGGTGTTAGGAAGATTATTGAGTCTGCCCTGCCTGAGGTGGAGTCGGGTGATTGGGCTGATGACTGTATAGCTTTCCGGGATGAGTTTGATAGGTTGATCCTGGGTGGTGTGGGATGAATCTGGTCATAGAGGGTGGCGTGGTGGTTGATGCTGAGAGGGTTATATGGGATGGGGCGGTGGTTGTCGAGGATAATAGAATAGTATTTGTTGGTGACGCTGGTGAGGCCAAGAGGAGGTTTTCTTCGGCTGGCTATGATAGGGTGGATGCTCGGGGTAAGATTATTGCACCTGGCTTGGTGAATGCCCACACCCATATAGCTATGACTCTTCTTAGGGGTTATGCCGATGACTTGGCTCTACAGGAGTGGCTTGAGAAGTGGATATGGCCTTTCGAGTCTAGGATGTCTCCAAGGGATATAGAGTTGGGGGCATTGTTAGGCTCTATCGAGTCTCTGCTCGGGGGTGTGACGACTGTATGTTCCATGTACCACTATGATCCTGAGCATAATGAGGCGTCTGCCGCGGCTAGGGCTGGGTTGAGGATCGTTATGGGTGTGGCTATGTTCTATTGGGATGAGGAGGGTAGTGTTTCTAGGGTACGTGATGCGTTATCGAGGTGGCATGCTAGGGATGATTTGGTTAGGGTCTCTATATCGCCTCATGCACCTTATACAGTGTCTCCAGATATGTGGAGGGTTGCCGAGGAGCTTAGGCGTGAGTGGAGTGCTAGGAGTGGGGTTCCTGTCACGATTACTAGCCACTTGGTTGAGGATTGGGATGAGCCTAGGCTGGTTAGGGAGAGGTTTGGGGTGGATATCCCTGATGGGAGTATATATAAATATTTGGATGGCCTGGGTGTCCTCAGTAGATATTTCGTCGCCGCCCACTCTATCCACATGAATGATGTGGATTTTGAGGTTGCGTCGGAGCGGGGGGTAAATATAGTGCATAACCCCGTTGCGAATCTAAAGCTTGGGATGGGTATAGCTGATGTCCCTAGGATGCTTCGTTCCGGTATCAATGTTGGTCTGGGTACTGATGGACCTGCTTCCAATAATACCCTCGATATGTTCGAGACTATGAAGGTTACGGCCCTACTCCATAAAGGTAGTTATAGGGATCCATCTCTCCTACCTGCTAAGAAGGTCTTCGAGATGGCTACGGTGGATGGGGCTAGAGCCCTGGGCTATAATGACTTAGGCCTATTGCGGGAAGGCTACCTTGCCGATATAATCGTTATAGATTATCGAAAGCCCGCCTCTATGCCCCTCTTTAATATTTATAGTCATCTCGTTTATGTATTTAGGCCAGGTAATATTGATATGGTTATTGTTAATGGTGAGGTTCTGGTGGAGGATGGTAAATATAGTAAGATGGATGTTGATGAGCTGGTTGACCGTGCTTCTAGGCGTGCCCATGAATTGGCTGGTGAGGTGAGTGGGGGTGCCTAGTATCGTAAAGGATATAGGGCTGGCGGATGTGGGTAAGAGGGAGGTGGACTGGGCCTATAGGTTTATGCCCGTATTCCATGTACTTTATGAGGAGTATGGTGGTAGTAATAGGCTTGAAGGCGTGAGGATAGCCGCTTGCCTACATGTCACTAAGGAGACAGCTGTGTTTATTAGGCTTCTACATATAATGGGTGCAGAGGTTTCGCTTGCGGCGTCTAACCCCCTGTCTACCCAGGATAGTGTGGCTGCATATCTGGCTAGTGAGGGTATAAATGTATATGCATTTAGGGGGGAGAGTGAGGCCGAGTACTTTGAGATGCTTAATAATGCATTGGATATAGAGCCGAATATAGTTATAGATGATGGTGGGGACCTCCATTCACTTATCCATTCCAAGAGGAGGGATGTGCTTCCAAATATATATGGTGGTACTGAGGAGACGACTACTGGCGTTATTAGGCTTAAGGCTATGGAGAGGGATGGTGTGCTCAGGTATCCGGTGATAGCTGTCAATGACACCCCGACAAAGAGGCTCTTTGATAATAAATATGGGACGGGCCAGTCTGCTCTGGATGGCTTGATGAGGGCTACCTCTGTCCTAGTAGCTGGTAAAAATGTTGTTGTGGCTGGCTATGGCCATGTCGGGAAGGGTGTTGCATTGAGGGCTAGGGGGCTTGGTGCTAAGGTAATTGTTACTGAGGTTGATCCTGTTAAGGCTATTGAGGCTCATTTAGATGGCTTCACGGTTATGAAGATGGATAGGGCTGTGGAGATAGGCGATATATTCATTACATGTACTGGTATGAAGGATGTGATCGATAGGAGGCATCTCGAGCGTATTAGGGATGGAGCTATATTGGCGAATGCCGGGCACTTCAATGTGGAGATTAATGTGGCTGCTCTTAGGGATATGGCGGTTGAGGTTAGGAAGGTTAGGGAGCATGTCGAGGAGTATAGGCTTGGTGATGGTAGACGTGTATATCTGGTTGGGGAGGGTAGGCTAGTCAACCTAGTTGCTGGTGAGGGGCATCCACCTGATATTATGATGAATAGCTTCGCTAACCAATTCTTCAGTATATTGTATATATTGGATAATAGGGATGGGTTGACGCCTAAGGTATATGATGTTCCTAAGGAGGTAGACGAGTTGGTGGCGAGATATACCCTTAGGGGCTGGGGTATAGAGATAGATGAGTTGACCCCTGAGCAGAAAAAGTATATGGAGAGCTGGATGCTTTAGCGGTATGCAGCTATCCCAGTTAGGCTCTGCTTCTTAAACGTCTCATATATCTTCTTGTATTCATCTAGTGTATCGGGTGTTAGGCTGGGCTTAACTTTCTCCAGTGCATACTCGAAATGCCTCTTGCTAACCTTCTTTATGTTTATGTCCTCCCTTGCCGCGGCTAAGCCGGCCTCTATAACGACAGCCTCTATATCCGCTCCTGTATAGTACTCTGTTCTCCTAGCTAGTTCCCTTAGGTCTACATCGTCGTCGAGCGGCATGTTCCTAGTATGTATCTTGAATATCTCGTATCTAGCCTCCTCGTCCGGCGGGGGTACGTATATGATTCTATCGAATCTGCCGGGTCTCAGTAGGGCTGGGTCGAGGATATCCGGTCTATTAGTGGCGGCTATCACGACGACATCCTTAGTCCGCTGTAGCCCATCCATCTCGGTTAGTAGCTGGTTCACGATTCTATCTGTTACTCCGCTGTCGCCTAGTGATGAGCCCCTCCTAGGTGCTATGGAGTCTATCTCGTCGAAGAATATTATGCATGGTGCGACCTGCCTAGCCCTCTGGAATATCTGCCTAATGGCTTTCTCCGACTCACCCACCCACTTACTAAGTACCTCTGGCCCTTTCACCGCTATGAAGTTTGCCTGGCTCTCATTCGCGACGGCCTTAGCCAATAGCGTCTTACCCGTACCTGGAGGCCCATATAATAGGATTCCTCTAGGCGGCCTTATACCGAGCCTCTCGAACATGGATGGATACTTTAGTGGCCACTCTACAGCCTCGATGATCTCCTTCTTAACCTCCTCTAATCCCCCTATATCGCTCCACCTGACCTGCGGTATCTCTATATAGACCTCTCTCAAGGCGCTTGGCTGCACCTCCTTCATCGCCTCATAGAAGTCATCCATCTTGACCTTCAGCTTCTGGAGCACCTCTGTCGGTATAACCTCCTTCTCCAAGTCGATCTGTGGTAGGAACCTTCTCAATGCATTCATGGCAGCCTCTTTGGCCAGTGCCGCTAGGTCAGCGCCCACATATCCATGGGTCAGCTCCGCCAGCTTATCTAGATCAACATCATCGTCGAGCGGCATGTTCCTAGTATGTATCTCTAGTATCTCTTTCCTACCCTTCCTGTCGGGGACGCCTATATAGATTTCTCTGTCGAACCTGCCGGGCCTCCTCAGGGCTGGGTCGACGGCGTCCGGCCGGTTTGTGGCCGCTATTACGATGACATTCCCCCTGGCCTCGAGTCCATCCATTAGGCTGAGGAGCTGGGCGACCACCCTCTTCTCAACCTCGCCTACGACCTCCTCACGCTTCGGTGCTATGGCGTCTATCTCGTCTATGAATATGATGCTCGGGGCGTTCTCCTCGGCCTCCTTGAAGACCTCCCTCAGCCTCGCCTCGGACTCGCCGTAGAACTTGCTCATTATTTCCGGGCCATTTATCGCTATGAAGTGTGCCCCACTCTCATTAGCAACCGCCTTTGCTAGGAGTGTCTTACCTGTACCAGGTGGGCCGTATAGGAGGACGCCCTTAGGAGGCTCTATGCCAAGGTGACGGAATAGCTCTGGATGTTTCAGTGGTAGCTCGACCATCTCTCTAATCCTCTGAATCTCCTTGTCTAAGCCACCTATATCTTCATATGTTACCCTCGGGATCTTCCTCTCAGCCTCCTTATAAGGCTCAGACCTAATGACTACCTGTGTATCCTCGGTCACCACGCCGTATGGCCCTGGTATTACTTGGAGGGCTACCATCTCCAAGGCTCTGCCCACCACTGGTATGACGAGCATGTCTCCCCTGCTGATGGGTAGATTCATCAGTTTCTCCTTCACATATCTAGGGAAGTCTGGTGCATACCTGATTGGTATTGCTGGAGCCAGCGTTAGTTTGGATATTCTCTTTGCATCTACTCTCCTTACTTTAACGGCGTCCCCTAGCCTGGCGCCGGCGTTCCTCCTAATATACTTGTCTATTCTTATTATCCCCTCCTCCTCGACTCTGGAGGGCCAGACACGAGCTACGGTCCTCTTTGTCCCCATGATCTCTATTAAGTCTCCAACCTGAACTCCTAGTTTCTCCCTGTCTCTTGTGCTTAACCGGGCCCTTGCGGCCCCCACATCCATCCTCTCGCCTTCAGCAACTTTTAATACCAATTCCATCCTTCTCACCCCTATTCATAATGGTTTAATATGGTTATTTATAAGTTTTTATAAAAATTTTATTTTCAGAAAAATGAATTTTGTGAAAAATGTATAATTAGAAAACTAGGTAATTGCTTTTTATCTTCATCCCCTATATTCGAGTCCGGGGATCTTTACCTTATCATATATTAGGTCGGTTATTTTTACCGAGACGGTTATCCATATAAAGTATATTATAGATATGAATAGATATACTTCTAGTGGCTTGAAGGTCTGTGCCGATATGGTCTTGGCTATGTTCGTTAGTTCTCTTACCCCTATTACTAGTAGGGCTGATGTACTCAGTCCTAGGGATACTAGTTCATTGGTCCATGGGGGTATGACTATGCGGTATGCCTGGGGTATAACTATGTGTCTAATTATTTCTCGCCTAGTCATTCCCAGTGATTTTGCGGCGATCAGCTGGTCTTTGAATACGGCTTCTATGGCTCCTTTGAAGTATCCCTTTTGGTATGCGCCGCTGTTTAGCATTAGTGTTATGGCTCCAGCTGTGAATGAGTCCCAGTTGATCCCGGTGATCTCTGGTATGGCGAAGTAGAATAGTAGCAGTTGGACTATTAGTGGGCTGCCTCTGAAGAACTCTACATATATATTGACTAGTAGCCTAGTCAACTTATTTCCATATACGTCCCCCAATGCCATGACTGTGCCTAATATAAATCCTCCGGCTAGGCCTAATGCGGTCATCTCGACGGTAAGTATAAAACCCTCTATTATGAATCTTTGGTATTCGAATATGAATTCGAAGACCATATCTATGTACCCTCCAATAGTCTTTTTAGGAATGTACGGGCTCTCTCGGTCTTCGGGTTGTAGATTAGTTCTTTAGGCCTGTTCTCCTCGATTATTTGGCCATGGTCCATGAAGTATATCCAGTCGGCCACCTCCTTCGCGAATCCTATCTCATGGGTAACCACCAGCATTGTTATACCCTGGTTGCTTAGTTCCTTCATGACGTCTATAACTTCCCATGTCAACTCTATATCTAGGGATGCGGTCGGCTCATCGAAGAGTATGATGTCTGGGTCCATTGCCAGTGCCCTCGCTATCCCGACCCTCTGCTGCTGGCCGCCTGATAGCTGGGCTGGGTAGTGGTCGGCCCATCTCTCTAGATGTACGAGTTTAAGGGTATCCATCGCTTTCTTTCTGGCGGCTTCCTTATCCATCTTTAGTACTACCCTGAGGCCTAGGGCTACGTTGTCTAGGGCTGTTAGGTGTCTGAAGAGGCTTGGTTCTTGGAATACGAATCCTATCTTAGCCCTTAGTTTATTCAAGTCTATCTTCTCATTATATACATCTATCCCTTCGAAGTATATCTTTCCCTTGTCCGGTTCCTCTAATAGGCCGAGTATCCTGAGGAGGGTTGATTTGCCGGAGCCGCTTGGACCGATAATTACTTTTGTTGAGCCTTTCTCCACATTTATATCTATTCCTCTTAATACCTCTAGGTCTCCATATCTCTTGTGTATGTCTCTGCATGATAGGATTATTTCTCTGGTCAATGCGCCTCACCTCAGGCCATATTTCGTCTTTAGAGCGGATCCCTTCTTATCTAGGTAGTTTGCGATTGGGAATGTCATGGCTATGTATAATAGTGCTGACAAAATATATGGCTCGAAGAATATTTTCTTAGCCCTCCTAAGTATATCTGAGTACATCGTTAGGTCTAGTACGCCTAGGATGAAACTGTAGGATGAGTCTTTTATTAGGAGGGCGATCTCGGAGCCTAGGCCAGGTAGGGCTACTATAAACGCCTGGGGTATAATAACATGCCTCAATATACTTAGTTTACCCATTCCTAGGGATTTTCCAGCAAGGTATTGTTGGTATCCGACGCTGTTTATTGCCCCCCTAAATATCTGGGACTGGTAGGCCCCACTCCTCATTCCCAGGGCTAGGGATGATGCTAGTAGAGGGTCCTTGAATATGTGTACTATGCCCCCTAAACCAAAGTATAGGAATAGCATGAATACTAGGACTGGCACTCCTCTGAAGAACTTTTCGTAGCCTTCTGCGAAAATCGATATATATCTGGGTGTGAATTCTCTAAGGATGGATAATGGTATACCTATTATGAATCCTAGGATGAATGATACAAATGAGATAAATAATGTGTTTGGGACTCCTTGTAATATAAAGAATATGTCGGATGTGGTTAGTGGCATGCCTTGCTATGGCCACCTCTATAAGCCGCTGGTTACATTCCACTTAGCTCTTATCTGGTCTATCTCACCTGATGCGAATAACTCGGCTAGGGCAGAGTTAATCTTTATAACTAGATCATGTGCATCTTTATGGGCTACGAAGGCGACTGGCCAATATGACCTGGAGTATACTACAACCATCGGGACAGGCTCGGTGGATATCCACCAAGTTGTTATCGGTGTCTCTGCATATAGGGCGTCTATATTTCCATTCTTGAGCTCCTGGAGGGCGGTGTCGAAGTCTGGATAGCTTTTAACCTGGTCAGATGATAAGACTCCCTTGTTGACAAGGGATAGTAATTCATCCTCCTGTGTGGTGCCGCTGCCGGTCCCTATGACTAGGCCATACTGGGCTGCCTCCTCTAGGCTGGATAGCTTGGTTATCCCTAGCTCCTCAGCCCTCGACTTTAGCATTATCAGCTGGACCTCGGTGACTATGTGTGGCATGGTGAAGAGTACCTCTTGATACCTCTCGGGTGTCACTGAGAATCCACTTACACCTAGGTCAACCTCCCTATTCTTGACTGCGGCAATTATAGAGTCGAAGCTCATGTGTTTCCACTCAACCTCTAATCCAAGCTTCTTGGCTATCGCGTTGAATAGGTCTACCTCGTATCCTATGAGCTGGTTTGTGTCTGGATCTAGATATTCGAATGGTGGCCAGTCAGGGGATGTGGCTACCACGATCTTACCTTTCGCCTTGATCTGTTCCCAAATACTGACCTCCTCGGGGGCTGGTGAGGGACCTGGCTGTGGTGGATTTAGTGCTGGGTATACTACGTATCCTATCCCTATGCCTATTAGTAAGACGATGATTAGTGCGCCTACCATTAACGCCTTTGATTGGGCCATGGCTATCTATCCTCCTTAAAAGGTTTAAAGTATTTATGGTTATTAAGCATTTAAGGATGATGTAAAATACTCATGTATCTATGGCATAAGTGTTATAAATATAACATGTCTTGGTTGGGGCGGCATGTATAAATATATTATAAATAAGGTGTAGAATTAGATTATTTCTTCATTTCCTCAATGAATGTATCTACATCTATTGCTGGCATAGTAACCGTCCTTATAGTTCCTCTACTTGCGAGCTCCACCATTGCTTTCATCACTGTTAGGTTGTCCTCCGCCTCAATTATATTGACGAAGTCGTACTCACCGAATACTATATACTGCCTCAGGACTTTAACACCCATCTTCTCAAGCTCTTGGTTGACTTCTTTTATCCTCTCAGGCCGTTTCTTTAGAGTCTCTGCCCCCTCGTCGGTGAGCCTAGACAATACTATGTAGATACCCATATAACCACCAAAAATATATGGCTTATGTCGTATTTATGATTGTAGTGTTTATTGAGGTGGTTTGGGTGTGGAGGATAGGTTTGATAGGTTTTGGGAATGTTGGTCAGGGTTTTATTAGGCTATTGGCTTCGAAGGCCGACTTTTTAGAGAATAAGTTCGGTTTTAGGTTCTCGGTGGTGGCTATATCGGATCCCGTTAAAGGAAATGCATATGACCCGGGCGGCTTGGATTTATCGGAAATTGTGTCCCACCTAGATAAATATGGAGATATTAAAAAGATGGAGGTTGAGAAGGACTTTAATAGCATGGATGTTGTGAGGAACTTCGATCTGGATATAGTGGTTGAGGCCACGCCCACAAATATTGAGAGTGGGGAGCCGGGTCTGAGCCATATCCGGGGGGCTTTGGATGCTGGGAGGCATGTTGTTACATCTAATAAGGGCCCTATTGCTTTGGCGTATAGAGAATTGTCTGATTTGGCTCGTAGAAGGGGGGTATTCCTTAGGTTTGAAGGGACTGTTATGAGTGGGACACCAGTTATATCGATGGGTATGGAGCTACTCTCACTATGTGAATTGAAGGGTGTATATGGAATACTGAACGGGACAACCAATTATATATTAACGAGGATGGAGGAGGGCCTAACCTATGACGATGCTCTTAGAGAGGCACAGACCCTTGGTTATGCGGAGGCGGACCCGACTATGGATGTTGATGCATGGGATCCAGCCATTAAGATAGTGATCCTGGCCAATGTATTGATGGATGCCGACCTGAGGATCGAGGATGTAGAGAGGACTGGTATACGTGGGATAAGTAGGGATGATGTGATGGCGGCTGTTGGTAGGGGTAAGAGGATTAAACTGATTGCATATTCATATATGGAAGATGGTAGGGTATATGCTGGTGTTGGGCCTAAGGAGCTGGATGCGAGTGAGCCAATAGCCAGCGTCATGGGCGTAACTAATGCCATCACATTCAAGACTGATGTATTGGGGGATATCACAGTCGTCGGGCCTGGAGCTGGCAGGATTGAGACGGGCTATGCACTGCTTAACGATATACTTTATATACATAGGCATACCTAGTGGCTTGTCGGTAATTACACAAGTTTTTTAGTGGATCTGGGTCCTATATAATTCTTGGTTGTTTTGGATTGAGGAAGCTAAGGATAATTGTATATGGTATGTTTCCAAGGCTACTCCCAACAAATGAGCTACTGGAGGGTCTACCACATATAGATTCATATGAAAGCCTTAGGAAGCAGTTAGGTGAGTATCCCGATAAGTTTAGGGAGAATTTCATGTTTCTTGTGGAGTTGGTGGCGGAATTATATAGGTATATGGATAGGGTTAGGATTGAGGTGGTCAACTTCGACTCGGTTAGGGGGCTTTGGTATGCAATACGCTATAGACTTGGTAAGGGGCTGGCGGTAATTATTGGTGGGGTCGTTTTTAAGGGGGAGGATTTGTCGCCCATAAGGATAAGGGAGTATGTGAGGTCTATCCTAGAGGCTGAGTAGGTCATCAACTATATTTTTAAGTCTATATATTTCTCTTGCGGAGGCCACAACCGTTAACATTCTCCTATGTCTACTTATAGAGACTAGGTATACTCCATCATACTTCCTTAGGACCCCCTCTATCCTCTTTACCTTTCTATCCATATTTATCCCTGATGGATGGATGTAGATATCATCTACCCTATCGCATTTCTCCCTATATTTATGTAGTGAGTCGCCATAGTAATTGCCTCTCCTAAATACTTCCAGATCCTTGTCATAGATTCCCTTATTATATAGGATGCTTATCGTGAGGGTGTCTCTCTTCTTCCTGAGCCTGTCAACAAGCCAGTTTAGGGGAAACTCCCGCTTCTCCAATACTAGGCTAACATCCAATCTAGCTATATCTTTCCTCGGCTCCTCCAATGTTATGACGAATCCCGATGAGCCTAGGGACCTCAATTCACCAGGTATCCTTAGCCTTCTAAGCTGGCTCCATGTCTCTCTCAGATATTTATTGCTAAGTCTCCTATTGGCTAAGGAGCCTAGTCCATATAGCCCGACGACCGTGAAAGCCAATAGGCTTACTATTACTATCTCATCATACATCTCTAATAATTATGTTGGGGGTTTGGAATAGATATTTCTGGATGCCCCTTAGCCTTAATAAGACTCTCGGGTGATATTTTATTTGGTGTGGCCTATTGTCAACACTGGATTTTACCAAGAATAGCATAGCTGCCGTTAACCCATTATTCGGTGTCGTGAACTTCATAGTCCTATCCCTACCATATGGGTGGAAGGTCAGGGGGGAGAAGTATCCACCGGCTGTCGATAAAGTGGTTAGGATAAAGAATGTTAAGTGGGTCTCGGCTGGCAAAATCATTTCACTCTACTACTCCCCCATGGTTGCTGGTACTATAGATATAGATGTATATGAAGGGGATAAGATGGGGAAGTGGAATGGTAGCGATATTATAATCAATGGTCATAGGGGATGCGTCAAGGGATATAAGGTGAAGAAGGGGATTATAAAGAAGCGTTGGGTCGAGGTGATTGAGGTGGGCTTTTACTGTGACAGAACCAATAGAAGTATACGGATTAGGATGTATGGGTTATCACTGCTTGAGCATCTAGACGAGATTCTGAAATCAATTCCCTCATCCATGTGCCACTAGGGTGGGTACAATGGGTATATTAGATAGGATTAGCAAGGCGTTGAAGGAACTTCTGTTCGGGATGTTCTACCTCGAGTTGTATAAGGAGAGTGTGAAATATTCCAAGCAACTGAATGACCTGATGAATCTATTTCTATTGGGGGAGTTTCTAGGCCTGCCTATCCTATCTACAAATATAACACTTAGGCTACTGCCTTACCTGTATAAGGATCTGCATCGTTGGAAGATTAGTCAGCTACGTGAGCGTGAGGTAACCGATGAGGTGCCCGATGTAATGTGAGTATACTCTGTCTCTTATACACATCTCC
>WAMZ01000160.1 GCA_015522055.1 Candidatus Geothermarchaeota archaeon | reverse complement strand
CTTCTAAGCCTAGTCGTTCTCCTCTGATACTTCGGCCACATATTCTTTAAAAGACTGTGATACCCCATTTCCTACTCTTAATAGCCACTGGAATAATTCTCAACCAATTGAATATTGTTGACAAACGACTCCTCATACCCATAGTCGGTTTATTCAGCACATTGACTTTGATAATGGTTACATGCTATAGTGGCCTCAACCTAGATATCTACAACATAATCTTCTAAAGTGGTAGGGCCCTAATACAGTCTGCCACATATATCTTGATTAGCATATCCTTGATAAGACTGGCTGGACATTACGTACTAGACTGGCCAATAATAGAATCATTTATATTCAGTTTAATGATTGATGAGGAGATAACGACGGCCGTAGTTGCCCCACTAGTCTTTACATTAACGCTATCCTTAAGTCTTTACTATCTGGAATATGATTATGAATAGTATTTTTAGGGTTGACACTGTTACTACTAAGTATTTTTATGCTATCTGATAGAATTAGGAGGCTCCTAGGCTTCCCAGATAATATGATTAGTAAGATGGATCAGAATGAGGCTCCATATCCACCGCCACATTATATCTTCAGCTCGCTACAGGATGCATTAGAATCTATAAACTATTATCAGACCGACAAGCTATATGATGAGGTCTGCAGCCTATATGCCGAGTACGCTGGATGTAGCGCAGATAGGGTCTTCCTCGCGCCGGGGGCAGACAATTTCTACGACGAATTTTTCTACCACTATAGAAAGTCGGGTATAGTAGTGGCCCCCAGACCCACATACTTCCTATTTGAGGAGCAGGCCACCCACCTAAACTACAAGGTTATAGGCCCAAAGCTTAGGCCCGACGAGTTCAAGCTAGATACAGATACTGTTATAGAGGCGGCTAGGGAGGCGGACTTCATTTATATAGATAACCCGAACAACCCGACGGGCGCCCTAATATCAGAGGTTGATGATCTAAGAGCCGTAGCCGAGGAGACGGATAAAGCGTTGCTCGTGGATGAAGCATACTATGAATTCATGGAGGGAGACTCGATAATAAACCTTGTCGAGGACTATAGTAATTTAGCTGTATTAAGGACCATGAGCAAGGCATTCTGCTTAGCAGGGCTCAGAATAACTATCTTAATAGCCGGGGATGACATTAAGAGACAAATTTATAAAAAGATCTTGAAGTTTAGGGTGCCAACACCTTCCCTCGTGGTAGCCAGAGACGCATTACTAAACCGAGACTACGTTGAGAAGATTGTGGAGGAGATCCGTAGAGAGAGGAGGAGGCTGATCCGTGAGCTGAATAGACTTGGGCTAAAGGCATATAATAGTCATACAAACTTCATACTCGTAAAAACCAACGGGGAGAAGCTGGTTAGCCTCCTACGCAACAGGGGTATATATGTCAAGGATGTATCGAACCAGCTGAATGACTATTATATGAGAATCACCGTCGGCGACAAGGAGTCAAATGACTTACTGATACGCACACTAGAGGAATTGCTAGATGCCTAAGCATAATTAATGGTATATAGAGGAGATGGCTTGAAGGTCGATTCTAACTCGATATATTGTTTGGGGCATATTTATTTAGTTATTGTATCGAAGTAGATCTTCCATATGGTAGGCTTCTCTCTAGCCCCTAATCCTATTTGGTTGATTATGGTTTGGATATCTCCACTCAACAATATTTCACCCATATGTATAATAGCTATATGGGTCGCTATGTCCTCCAACTCGGTTATTACATGAGTGGATATCAATGTAGTCTTTCCTTTCACATGTCTATCCTGTATGATTGTTTTTAGTTTTTGCCTCGATTCTTTATCCAGTGTTGCTGCTGGTTCATCCAGTATCAGTAGGTCAGGATCACCAATTAATGCATCCGCCAACGCCAGCTTCCTCCGCATCCCACTAGAATAGGTTGATATTGGCTGCCTCCAGAAGCTCGTTATCCCGACTTGTTCAGCGGCCTCAAGCGCTGCATCAACAGGGCTCCTAAGTCTCTTCAGCTCCGCCTTATATATCAAGTATTCTTCACCACTAACCCACCCCGGGGGATTATGATCCTCGAACATAGCCCCCGTCCTCCTAAACAACACTCCCTTATACTTCCACGGATCCATTCCATGGACCTTAACAGTTCCTTCGGTTGGTTTCACCAATCCAGTTAGGATCTTTAATAGGGTTGATTTACCGCTTCCATTAGGACCCATTAAAAGGTATATAGAGCCCTCTGGGATATCCAATGATACATTTCTCAACGCCTCTATCTTTCCATAGAGTTTCCAAAGGCCTCTAACCTCTACAACATTATCCAAATATACCCACCCCGACCTACGTAATATCCATCCCTCTGAAGATAAGGTATGATGCGATTAAGAGAACTGTTGATACCAATATTGATGGGAGGGAGGGTTGGAATCTCGCTAGGAAGTCATTCAATGGGATTATGTATATAAAATGGGTGTCGAACCAGGATTCAATGCATCGTGGTGGTATGTAAGAACTTAAGTATGGTATACCGATATTATTCAGCACATATACCGTGATGATGGGGATTACGAATGCGTAGAAGGGCTTCTTGAATATTACTGATGAGGAGACGGCAAGGCCAAGCATTATGTATAGCATTGCTAGATATATTAATAGACGCCTAGGTAGATTCACAAATACCTCAAGCGGATCCGCCAGCAACATATCTATATCGGCCAATGCATAAACTATAATTGTTGCCAGTATTAAAGGGAGGAGTGTGGCAACCAAGATATAGACCAGTTTAGCTATAAAAAGGGTGCGCCTATCCACACTACTAAGTAGGTATGCACGGATAATCCCACGGTCAAGCTCATAACTATAAACCAAGACCGCATATCCAGTAACAACCGGGAATAGGAGCCACCAAAGCCCCCTAATACTATAAGGAGCGTTAATAGCCGTCCCAGGCGTTAGCCAGTCACTACTAATAGAGATTCTAGCTGACCTAATCTCCACAACTTCTGCAAAAAACCGATAATTAGCTATATAGACCAGGAGTAGGAAATATAGAAGAAATAGTATATAGGGCCTCCACCCCTGCCTAAACTCCCACCAAATAATTTTACGCAACATATATTTTATAGCCTCCTAATCAAGAAGCCACAGAACATCAACACCAAACCAAGTAAAACGGTTAATAAAGCCGGAATACGGTATATATCCCCACCGAACCTCGACTCTATAACCTCAGTACCTGCAACCAACACAGCATCATCAAGACTGGGATCGGCGCTGAAAGAGACCTCCCACATATATACACCGGTCTCTGGAATAACTATCGTCAACACATCGCCATCAACACCCTCCCTAACAAAGTTCCAGTCACCATATACTTTAGTAATATTGAGGCGATAAGAAACCCCCTTGTCCATACTGAATGTAACCCGATGAACCGTGCCTTCCAGATAAAATATGTATCCACGTTTGTAAAACTTCTCACCCGGCCTCAACTCAATACTCGACACAAACTCCCCTCCAAACCCCGCCCCACTGATATTCTTAAACCCCCATATATAGACAGCGAAACCCGTTAGACAGATAAATAGACCTACATAGAAAAAGGCTTTAGCCACCCTTCCTCCACGCATATAAAACACCGATCAGCAATAGGGCCAAAACTATGGCAACAATAATGCTGTAGAAGTCGTAAGTGGATCCTGATTCATATTGAGGAGAGCCTATATCAATTGGAGGAAGAGTTATGTTTCCCTCACCAGATATATTTTCACCGACGCCACCCGATTCACTCGGCGCCTCCTCACCACCAGGACTGAACTTAAAATCGATATTTGTACTCGTTATTGCTAGGTCCCTCATAATCCTGATCCCGACATATATATCTCCCACCGCATATCTAACCATATCGTCTATATATGAATAGCCGTCATAAGCAACCATAACCATAGAGACCTTATCATAATATGCCGGGAATGTGGGACCGCCGCCAATGTAAAAAGACTCATTGATCTTAATCATGTGTGGATTGGCGAACATAAGCCTAGCGCTACTAAAGAAGCCTACAGGTATTTCAAACCCCTCTTCCTCAGGGTCCTTACCGGCCTCTACCGCCATCTGCGCTAAGTCAATCAGGTGAATAGTGATATTCATGTGTGTAAGGACCTCTGTACCATTGATAAACTCGGCTACAGTATCGTGAGCCAATACGTTATGAACCATCACGACAGTCCGATTATATAAGTCCCTGGTACCTAGCCAGAATGGCCACCTACCAATAAAAGAGCCATTCAAATCGTATACACTTAAATTATTATAGTATATTTTAACCCTCAACGAGACGAGATCAATATCACCTAAATAGCTCTTTTTCCTCAAGAAACCCTCCTCAAGCTCAGCCAAGTAAACCCTATAAAGCCTCAAACTATAATTAACAACAGCATATTCATCGTATACCTCCAAGACATACCAAGATATAGTCATATTGCTAAAGGCAATCCAAGTACCATTAGGAAACTCTAATCCATTATACGGCGCGGCATCACCCCCAGAACCACCCTCAACATAAGGCAAATCAATAGGAAGAAACGAATAAACTGCATAAGCACCCGGCCTCAGCCAATAATATGGTTCTTTTAGACCAAGAATATAAATCGACCTGGGTATTATTGCTAATGATAGCAACATTAAAATAATAACACTTATTTGGTACCTACGTATCTTAGAATAGTTATTCATATTTTTCTATATAATATTTTTAATTTTGTAACTATATAATTGGTATACTAGCGGACGCCCAAGCAGTATCATAATGAACAGCTGGTCCATCCTCTGTTAAGTGTGCGTAGCCGCTTCTTCCATCAGATTTGACATAACCTACAACCGTTGGAAGAACAGCTCTTTTTAACAGATAATCACCAGGGTTATTTTTAGATAAGTCAAATAGGTATCCCTCCTTAACCACCCCATCATACTCAAATCTATACTTAACATATAAACCATGATTAATTGGTAAGTTTTTTATTACTTCCCCTTTAACCTTAGCATTTGGATAATGAATCTCGCCTGGCGGTGCCACCCAGTAACCAGACACCCAAGCATTAACTTTTGTGTATATTCCAACTTTAGTATCAGAATCATATATATAAGTTTCAGCATATACTACAATGAAATTCAAAATCTTTAATATTATAAAAGCCATAATTATTGAACTTTTACAAGGTCTCATAAAAATTGGTTTTTATTATAGTTCTATTTAAATTCCTATATATCATTATTTTTTGATAATTTCAATACAATTTCTATTAAAAAAGGATATAGGCCATCCTT
>WAMZ01000159.1 GCA_015522055.1 Candidatus Geothermarchaeota archaeon | reverse complement strand
ATTATACTTGATATAGCATAAGTCAAGCCAAAAACGCTTACAGATATTGTTGACAACGCCTCACTACCCGTCAACTGTATCATTAGGTAGCTTATGACCGGGATGAGTGAAACTGCACTCAATACAACCAGAAAGACCGGGATATATATGTAGAGATTGGCGAATCTATCGGGTAATGTCTCAACACCAATGGATTCACTCGATATCCCTAAACACCTCCAGAACCTCTAGATGATAAATATAAATTACGTCTCTGGAGTCGAGTCTCCCATAAATATTCTCCAAGGCATGGATAAGCTCCCTAAGGCTATTGAACCCATCGCGCCTCGCATCATCATCACTCAAATCCCCAATCCTCTTCTCCTCAACCCTAGATATGAAGGCCCTCCCATAAACCCTACCCTTCAAATCGGTTATATAGACTATCTCACCCTCATCATACTTCCTCTCCCTCCTAATTGTAGTATGCTTCCTCCCTTTAATCAGGTCCCTCAGATACTCCAATTTAAACTTCAGATGCCTATGCCTAGCCACAGGATTACACCCCCTTCACATAGCTCAGCCGCATCTTCCCAACATACTCCCTGATCCTAGCTATAAGCTCATCTTTATCGACATCATACCTCTGGGCAACCTTCTCCCAACTTCTAGCCTGCAACACCTTAGAGATAATAGCATACTCATATTTTCTCGGTATAGGCACCCTCCTATCTGGGCTCCTAATAAAATGCGCCTTAACCACCTCCCTAATAGCATCAACAGCCCCGCCGTAGTGGAGGGCGCCCATACAATACTCTTTCAACCTCTCCAGACTATTTCCCTTCAAGGTAACATCGTAATTTATGCTCCATCTATCAAGGGACAATAAATTATATGCCAGGACCTCATCCAATACAAAATATGTATCCACCATCGAGTCGACAAAAAGCTTCTTAAACTCATACCTAAACTTCTTTACATAATCCCTAGCCTCCCTATTCAATGGATTAACAACTATCGTACTAAACTCTCCGGAGACGGGATTCTTGATAGGGCTTAGATATACTGGGATAAAGCCATTCTTAAACCAGAAATTAAGTAGCTCAACAGTAGCGCCGAAGCTAGCACCAACCCAGTCCATCCCCATCTTCCTAGCCTCGCTAATCAATCCCTTCAATGCATGACTCCCAATACCCCTATTCATAATCTCAGGATGGGTAGCAATCCTAACCACCCTTATACCCTTGAGTTTACTGAAATCCTTAAGGAGTGGGAAGTATCTAATCAGGACAGTCGGTATCAAGTGTCCAGAGGGTGGCATACCGGCTAGAGACCTTCTAACCGCGTCATCCGACAAGTCACCTTCAAGAGCAAGATGAAGACTATTTACAACAGTATCTCTATATATTAGGCATCGTGCAAAATGGTGGGGAGCATCACATAGTAACATAATGTCGTTAGGCCTATTTCTATAATGGGCATATATATAGATTCCCACATACTCCTTGAAGAGGTTAGTCTTATTAAAGAGCCAATCCTCCAAATCTATTTTAACATATCTTAACTTATCCAAGTCGATATCCTCCCTAAACTCCTCGTCTAGATGGGCGGGGTCGGAATCGAGGAGGAGCGCCTTAAATAGCCAGTTCTCCACAGGATCATTATATGCATATCTAATAGGTTCGGACATCGAGACCTCTATAACCCGACCCTTACTCATCCTCTTAATCATTGGGAGAAACCTGACTTGGAAACCCCTCCCTGCACCCTCATATCCATGCAATGTAGTTGAGAAGACGCCGAATCTAAACCTCTCTATATAGCCCTCTAATAGATTTACAGGTATACCAGATGCCTCATCTACAAATAAATAGTCACACCGCTCTCTAAACACATCTATCGGCGACACGTACTTCAACTGACCAACCTCAGAATTCAACTCAACAATATATTCCCCAGCCTTCTTGACATTATACTTAATATTCCTACCCCTAAAGACCCTTCGGGCAAAGTTGAAGACCTCCCTAACGTTAACCGGCTCCGGCGCCGTCAATAGAACCTTAATCTTCTTATCACTCCTATAATCCCTAATCATCACACCCGCGATACCCAAACCCAGTGCAACCGATTTACCCCTACCCCTATCAGCCGTAATAACGACAGGCCTATCCCTAAGCGTCCCCCTATCAATCGCATATATAGCGTCGACCTGATCCTGGGTTAAGGCCATCTCATATATCCTAAGATCTATAGTCGAATCCTTGGGGATAGATAATTCCCTCCTCTGGTAAAGTATCCTAGGCGGCAGCTCACCCTCTAGATATCCATCCCTACGGAGTATATATACACCAGGTGACGCGATTAGGCTATGTACAATATGCCTAATATATATCGGCCTAACATCTTCCATGGTGTACGGCTCGGTAACCATATCCTTATGGAATGGGATCCTCATATCACCCCATTTATCCAGATCAGGGGTGACCAAGACAGCTAAGCCGCCGCCCCTAACAACCTCAATAAGCCTACCCAAGTCATTCGGCCTAAAATCAGATCTAAAGTCGGCTATAAGGAAGTCCCATGTAGTCCCCATAATCTTCTCCAGAGTCTTAAACGATACATAGTCCCATTTAATCACTTTATCATCAACATAATCCTTAATACAAGATAGAACATTATCCAGCCAATCAACTTCATCCCTATCATATTTTGCCGATAGGAGGAGGGTATAACTCCCACCTCTCAACTTAGTATATTCCCTAATAATCTTTGGCAAGACATCTACATTATCCTCTACAACAATTAGGGCCCTATGATAATTCTCTAGAGCCCTATCCACAATCTCCCTCAATCTCACAGTATCTAGAGTCGTGGCCATAGTTCCACACCCGGGGACGGCTCAGTAAATATAATTCGAAATATAGGGCAATTTAATATAATTGATGAAGCCCTAAATACACAAAAATCGAGATTTATACTGAATTATAAGATTGATTAAAAAATAAAGAAGAATTTCGGGGATATATCTAATCTATACATCGGGAAGCTAAATCTTCGTGATAGTTCCGTATTTACCTACATTAAGCTGGAGATTACCATTGAACTCAGTCACGTACCCATTCTCGATACGGACCTTATCTCCCACATCAAAAGTGAGGATCTGCCTATTCCATAGGACAAGTGTAATCTCCCCAGTATCGTCGCTTAGAGTAGCGTTGGCAACATAGACCCGCTTTCCAGTCTTCCTAGATATAAAGCTTCTAGTCCTTCCCTTCGCAGTTATAGTGCCCTCGACAGAGACACCATCCATTACCTTATCAATCTCGCCAATCTTCAAATCCGCTCGCCATTCAAAATAATTAGGTCGAATAGGTATTGTTGTGGCCACTATATAAATGTTTAGTCAGAAACCCTCTAAGACTATACCTCCCTAATCACGTCGAATAAAGCCTTATACCCCATTTGGAAAGCCCTCAAATTAATGTCCGACATCGGGAGTCTACTAATAACCTCCCTAAAGTCGTCTGGCCCCACATCATGGCCGAATACCCCTGAGGCGGCCAATGCACCCAGCATAACCATATTATGAGACAATGTGTTACCAGCTTCCTCCGCCAACCTCCTACCATCAATTAGGAAAACCTTCAACCCCACTCTAGCCGCATAGTTTAGTAAATCGTCCCTAGATGGCATCTCAACATTCGGCAAACCAGGGCGTATCATATTAGAATCAGATATAATAACTGTCTTCCTAGATGCATATCTTATGTATCTGAAGGTCTCTATAAGTTCAAGCCCTAGTAATGCGTCGGCACCCCCCATAGGGATAAGTGGATAATTCGCGTTCCCTATCCTAACATGAACCACCACACTCCCGCCACGCTGGCTCATTCCATGCGTCTCAGCCATCAAGACCCTTACACCACGCCTAGTGAAAACCTCACCTATTACCTTGCCCAATGTAATTATACCCTGACCCCCCACACCCGTAAGCAATATATTCAAGACGCCCTCCATCCCTACCACCAAAGCCTCCTAAAGTCATCCGTCCAGCCTCTAACTACATAGAATGCATTGTGGGGGCATACATATACACACTCCCCACACCCAACACACAGAGATGGATCAATATATGCCCTCTTATCATCTAGTGGGAGGATAGCCGGGCATGAAAACGCATTATAACATATCCCGCAAGCCGTACATCTATCCATATCAACTGCATATAATGGTACATCTATATTACTACGCCTAGCACTACCCACTATATACAATGTACAGGCCCTAAGAGCGATGGCTACAGCGACCTTACCCTCCTCCAAAACATATCTAGCAGCCCGACTCAGCTTCTCAATAGAATCCTCGATGTTAAATGGATCAAACTTAACGATATACTCGACTCCGACGCCCCTAGCCACAGACTCAATATCAATATAAGGCGCCTCCCTACCATCTTGATAGAAGCCCGTCCCAGGATGAGGTTGGGCACCAGTCATAGCCGTAACCCTATTATCCAATACTACCAAGAGCATGGGAGCCCTATTATATACCGCATTAATAAGGCCAGGCACACCACTATGGAAGAAGGTTGAGTCACCGATAATGGCTACCGGGATCTCCCTATCACCCAAAATATGTGAGAATCCATTGGCGAACCCCACACTAGACCCCATATCTACCAATGTATCCTGCATCCTAAACGGTGGTAGAAGCCCAAGACTATAGCATCCAATATCACCATTATAAATCGGCTTCACACCAGCCCTCGCCAAGGCCTTCCTCAAAGCGAAGAAAGTCCCACGGTGTGGGCATCCGGGACACAGGTTTGGGGGTCTATTCGGTAGGCTTACATCCAACTCCTCCCTAATAACATAGTTAGATAATGGATTGGGTATATCCAAGAACCTCGATAATCCATCCACAACCCTATCGATAGTCAACTCACCGACTAACGGTATGTACCTCTTACCATCAATCGGTATCCTAAAGCCTTTATCATAGGCCCATGACTTGACCATAGTCTCTACTATAGGCTCCAGCTCCTCAACCACCAATACCCTATCCACACCATCAAATGCCTTCTCGAGAAGCCTCTCCGGCATAGGTATATATCCGCTTAACTTAAGTATCCTCAAACCATCCACGTCCAAAAATGATAATGAATCCTTCAATATTCCATATGCGGCTCCAGCCGCTATGACGAGTATCGACCCGTCACCCTCCAACCAATTAAATTTAAAGCTATTCATATATTCCTTGATCGCCTCCCAACGCTCGAGCATCTCCCGCCTAAGCCTGCGGGCGACGGCTGGAACCATGGAATATTTATCAGGCTTCTTAACAATCCTCCCCCTATGCGACCGAGGTTCAACCTCCCCAACCTCAAATGGCGCTCTGGAATGGCTCAGCCTAGTGGTAGTACGTAGGATTACAGGGTGACCGAACCTACCGCTAAGACGGAAAGCCTCAATAGTTAAATCCTTTAGCTCCAGGGGAGACCCGGCCTCGACAACTGGAACATAGCTCCTAACACCCAACCACCTATTATCTTGCTCATTCTGACTACTCCACATACTAGGGTCATCGGCAGACACTATTACAAAAGACTCCTCGACACCAGTATATGCGGATGACGTAAAGGGGTCCATAGCGACATTGAGACCCACATGCTTCATCGCAACTAAACTCTTTATACCACCAATAGCGACGCCATAAGCCGCCTCAAAAGCCACCTTCTCATTGACACTCCACTCAACATAGAAACCGTATTTATCAGCCAATTTAAACAGCGTCTCAATAATCTCCGTAGAAGGCGTCCCTGGATAGGCTGCAGCGAAACCCAAACCAGCCTCAACAGCACCATATGCAATAGCCTCATTACCCAGAAGCATAACAACCGATCTAACAGTCTCCGTATCCATACCCTCCCCCCAAAAAACCTTAATAAATATATTATTATAAGGGATTTAATGATTGGTTTAGACCATATAACATGTAAACATTTAAATATTTGTATTACTAATATTACATTGGTGATTATCATGACATCCGAAGAGAAGAAGGCAGTTACAATTAGAG
>WAMZ01000158.1 GCA_015522055.1 Candidatus Geothermarchaeota archaeon | reverse complement strand
TATTTGATGAGTCAAAGGATTATACACCTATCCTACAACAATAAAGAACTCGTCCTAGAATTAATCCCACTAGAAAATTTAAGGCCCCACGAAATGATAATCAAGGAGCTGGAGGAGGAGCTGACGAAATCCATCCAGGTAAGCGGAATACTTAGGGATCCCATAACAGCAGACCCAGAGCTAGGCATGATTATAGACGGCACCCACAGATGGAAGGCCCTCATGAATCTCGGGGCTAATTACATCCCAACAGTCCCCCTGAGATACGACTCCGAGGACATCAAGCTCCATAGATGGATAAGGATATATAGAGATGTCTCTAGGGATGAGTGTAAGAAGATAGTTGAGTCGATAGTCGAGCATAACCTAAGGATAGATAAGAGGGATCCATCCGCAGACCTGGAGCTCGAGCATGAAGAGGCTATATTACTACTATACAAGTCGGATGGTAAATGGGTGAGATACTCATATATAGATAAGCTCCCCATCCTAGAGCTATTGGACTACCTAAACAGGATAGAAGAAAATATCTTTAATGTGCTCCATAGAGGGCCAGACTATGTAGATGAAGACAATGTCGGGAGGATCGCCAAGGAGAAGGGGAACACACTTATACTATCGTATAGGAAGATAATGAAGGAGGAGGTCGTAGACATATTTAAGAAGAATCTTTATCTACCGCCAAAGACAACTAGGCATGTAATCCCCTACAGAATCATAGATGTAAACCTACCCATAGACTATCTAAGGAGTGAAAGGGGGGTAGAAGAAGCACTTAAATTCCTCGACAACCTAAAGATTGAATATCTCGGGAACAAGATTTATGTTGGTGAGAGATACTATGAAGAAGACGTATACAGAGCAGTACATAAAGATAGAGATTAAAGGCCCCCTATCAATAGTGACTGGTGAAAAACTCGAGGTCCCAGCCGACAAGGCTAGTAAGATCTCCGAGCTACATAAATATCTAATCGACAACTATATGGATAAAGCGGCGAAGGAGGGGTTGCGTGAAGTGCTCGAGAGGCTAGACAGTCAGAACCTAATACTCGTCAATGGACGGGAGATAAGCGCCTTAAAAGGTATAGACACCGAGATAAATCCCGGGGACGAGATAGTTATACTTAACTACACTCATGGAGGCTAGATAGGGATGAGTGACCTAACCTTCATACTCCCAACACTAAACCAGATATACTCATTCCTAATAGATATAGCCACACAGATAAAGAATAGGAAACTGAAGATAGATACGATAGTCGGGATATCGCGGGGAGGATTGATACCAGCTAGATTCCTCAGCGACCTCCTCCTAATACCCGATATAAAGATAGTCGCAGCCGGATTCTACTCAGGCCCCAATGTTAGGCTGGAGAAACCCATCATATACACATCCATACCCGATGAAGAGGTTATGAATAAGAATATATTATTGGTTGATGATGTAGCCGATACTGGGGAGACCCTAGAGGCGGTTAGGCTACACCTACTGGAGAAGGGTGCAAAGAACGTCTATACAGCCGTCATATATGTAAAGCCCTGGAACAAGGCCAAGATAGACTTCTACAGCCAGACCACCGATGCATGGATAATATTCCCATGGGAATTCATCGAGACCGCCCAGCAACTATTCAAGATAGATAGCTGGGACAAGTTCCGTAGGGAGATAGAGTCGAATGAGGAGCTCATAAAGATATTAAATAAATTCCTGGAGTCTGGGAAATGATTAAGGAAGACCTACTAAACTATTATATAGCCATATATAGATGCCCAGAGCACAGTGACATAGAGAAACTATGCAGCCCCAAATACGAGATATGCCTCATCATACCAAGAAAGTATGTGGTGAGCCTCAGACAAGTTATAAATGCATTCTACCACTACATAGACACAATCCACATCAAGAAGTGGATCAGAAATAAGAACCTGAGGTATGCAGCATTCCTACTCAGAGAGAGCCAGATATCCAATATAGTCGATAAACTAGAGGAGAATGATGCTAAACTACTCATAATAATATCGAGGGAGCCGCCTAAATTAGGCCTCGAGGAGGCAGAGATACCCAAAAAGACGGGTGACGATATGCTAAGCGAGACAGCCATATTCAGGCTAACCATAGAGAAGGAGAGGAAGTGATTAAACAGCCCTTACAAACCTAAACTCCCTATACCCAACCACAACCCTATAGTAGCCACGTAGCTCCCTATCAAGCTCAGGATCCCCAGTATCAATCCTCAAAACACCTCCATCGAGGCTCCCCAACTTCCTCCTACTAGCCAATATAATCAAGTTATCCCTACCAACCCTCCTCAAGACCCTCGGGCTGATCTGCAAATTCCCCCTACCCAGGATAAAGCCCTGCCTACCAATAGGCGACAATATAATATAGACATCTCTATATCTATTGACTATCCTCCACAAGTCCTGTTCAGACACATCCCTCATATAGAAATCCCTAGAATATACATCGACGCCCAGTAAAGTCTTCTCCACACCCAATATATCCGCAACAGCCTTCACCGTCGAGCCTGGACCCAATATATAGATACCGTCGCCCATCAACTCCTCAACAACATACCTTGCTATAGCCTCCTTATCCCCATCCCCACCAGATACGGATACATCCTTACTACCCTGGACCAATCCACTTCCATATATAACCCTTAGAGAGCCATAGAGCCTAATATTTAGTATGTCACGCCTATAAGAATATTCATCAACATCAACCACATCACCATCAACTATAGAGGCCTCACCCCTCAAGAACATGGATAGGAGCCTCGCGGCCTCCAACGGTCTAACCGCGAACACCCCACTAAATACCTTAACCCCCGAGGGAACCCCTAGTACCGGCAGGGATAGGTCTCCATAGTGCCTCAGCCCAGTATATATATCCCTAGCCGTCCCATCGCCACCAACGAAGACGATGGCTTCGACACCCTCCCTACATAACATCGATACGGAAATCACAGTGTCCATAGATATGGTTGGCTCATGACTTGGATAGTCCAAAGCTATATATTCAATTCCAGACGACTCTAGGATAAAGCTACCCATAAACCCCCTGGGAACCACAAACCTAACCTCATTAGGCAGATCCACGTTAGCCAAGTACCCTATGAATTCCTCGGCCCTAACAACCCCCCTCAGGTAACGCGGCTCCCCAACCCCTATTATCTCCCTAACACCATCACTCCCCTTCAAACCCAGTATACCGCCGATACCCGAGTATGGATTGACTATAAACCCTATCCTCCTCATATTATGACCTACTTAGCCATTAATCACTAAATATAACCTTATCTACACTAATAATCTCCTCAGGCCTTATCAGTGAGACCCCAGTCTTATTACCCACAATCTCGATAAGCAGTATATAATCGGGATTCTCAAGTGAAACCTTCCTATCTACATTGGGGGCTATGGCATCTATCAACTCCCTAGAAGATAACTCACTAAACCTCTTCTCCACCGATATCTTATAGGTAGCTTCCTCGGGAATCGACTTAGCAAGCTCAAGGGCGGCATCCCTAATGGCCTCAACATCGGTCTCAACCACCTTATCAATAGGTATATAACGCTTAGTGTTCCTAAAATCGAACGGCCTCTCCCTAATCAACTCCAGCAGCTCCTTATGTAACCTATGTATATCTAGGTTTGTCCATCCCAGGATCAGGCCCCTAACATGGCTCTTCCTAAACCTTGCATCGGGGTCACCCAAGAGGAAGAATATAGACTCAAGCTCATGTATAGCCACATCCTCCCTATTCCTCTGGCAAGTTACAATAATATTAAACTTACTCATAGTAATCCAGCCCCATATCCATGCATAAATCCCGTATTAAACCAGTATCTAATAAACCCTTCCTCAAAACCCTAATATAACCATCTCCAACCTCAACGACCGTCGATGGAGAGCCATTCGCAAGCCCCCCATCTAGATATAAGTCTATAGAATCCCCAAAGTATAGGACGGCCTCAGACACCGTCTTAGCCGGGGATAAACCAGTTACATTAGCCGACGTACCTATTAAGTAGCCGCCTGCCATATCGATGAGGCTCCTGAGCCTCCCAAGGCCAGGCACCCTAACCCCTATAGAACGATGGCCAAGGGCCGCCGGAACACAGACCCTCGCCCTAGAGACTATGGTTAGGGCCCCAGGCCAATACCTCCTAGCCAACTCTCCAACAACATCACTATAGTAAATTAGTTTAAATGCATAATCGGTATCTGAGGCCAATATAGGGAAGGGCCGCCTAACCCTCTTCTTCAGATGCAGCACCCTGGAGACCGTGCTTATATTAAATGGATCCCCGCCTATGCCGTATACGGTGTCGGTGGGATATATTATTACACCCCCTCTCGATACCGTCTCCGCGGCATACTCTATACACTCATCCTCCTCAACCGGGCAGATCGACACCATCTCCCAATAAACACCACTAAACAATATTGATGGCATATCAATCTTAGTAAAGATTTTTAAACATTATATTTCATAGATAGATTTAAACTGTTGACTGGGTGGTCAGGGATGCCCATGGAGATAAAGGATGTCGACGAGTTTCTAGAGAAGATGAAGTATGCAAGGAAGATAATCGTGGTTAATAGGATGCCAAAGTACATAAAGATAAAGGCTAGGCTGAAGAGGAGGCTATATACCATAAAGCTATATGACGAGAAGACGGCTGAAGAGATACTTAAGCATGCGAAGGTAGAGATTGTGGAATATTAGAGCCTATATTTAGATATCTTCTCCAGCTTCTCTATACACTTCTCACAGGGATAGGGCACCTTTGCATCCAGCTCCTTCAAATTCTTACTGAAAGACATTACACACAGCTTATTATCACAGTGCTCCAGCCCGGTTAGGTGGCCCAGCTCATGCATAATCTCTTTAAAAAGCCTCTCCTTCACAACAGACTCCTCCTCAAACTCAACCAAGCTATATTTTCTAAGGAGCCTGAAGAGACTGATAACTATCCTAGATAGTGGCGGGTGGGTAACCGCGAATACGTAGCTGAATCCAGGCAGATAAATGTCCTTATCAACCAGGAATATGTCGATAGAATCCTTATCCCCCTCATCTATCGGCGGATCTAGTATAAGTTTCTTGGCATTAACCCTACCAGAAGAGTCTGCATACTTATCTAGCCCACCGAACTCCCTGAAAGAAACTTTGTAACTATCATCGAAGTAGAATTTGAAGGCTGCATTGAAGACCTCCCTATTAAGCTCAACAAGCTCCCTAAGACCATCAATATACCATACCCTAATCGAATACATATAAATCACCAGTCTCGGGTAGATACGTCTTGAAACCAAGCTCCTCAGCAACCTCCTTCAAACCCAGCCTACCCTCCTCCTCACCATGAACAATGGTGATTACAGGGTCTCCAGACAGGCGGGATAAAACCTCCTTAAGCCCACTCCTATCGGTGTGGGATGAAAACTCGAAATAATATTTCTTAGCCTTAGTCTTACCAGTAACATCCTCCACCTGGACAACCCCCTCCTCAAGGAGAGTGCGCCCAGGTGTACCGGGGGCCTGGTAGCCGACCAAGAATATCCCATTCTTCGGATTCTTATATATCTTCGATAAATAGAATACGGCGGCGCCTCCACCAAGCATACCAGCGGGGGCGATAATTACACAGTTCTCCTTAACAACCTTTCTACGCTCCCTCCACCTCCTAACCTTCTTAACCCTACCAAACGCCTTCTTAAGCGACCTAGGAGACTTGATGAACTCCTTATTCCTTAGGAGGATCTCAGTAACCTCAAGCGCCATCCCATCCATAACTATCTTACCATCGAAGCCTCTACTCCTCAGGACTAAGAGTATCTCCTGACTCCTAGCGACGGCGAACGCCGGCACCAAGACAGTACCCTTATCCTCAATAACCTCCCTAACCTTCTCAATAAATGCCTTCTCCAGATTAGACCTCTTAGGGTGATCCTTGTATCCATAGGTACTCTCGATAATAACCATATCAAACTCCTCATCAAAGTCTAGGTCAGCCGGCTTCTGGAGACGCGTCTCATAAGTATTCATGTCAGAGGTGTAGAGAATCTTCTTATTATCGGCCGTAACGATGACCTGGACACTACCAGGTATATGGCCGGCGTCCCTAAACTCCACCTTGAAGTCCGTCCCAGGCACCTTAAACTCACGCCTATAATCTACGAACTCGGCATTCTGAGCCATATACGTAAAGTCGATGAATTCATAGGGTAGGTACTCACCAGACAGCTTTATAAAGTCCTTTATAAGGACCTCAGACAACTCTAGGGTAGGCTTAGTTAGATATAGGGGCATCCCCCAGCTAACATATAGATATGGAGACGCCCCGATATGGTCTAGGTGTGCATGGGTAAGTATGAGTGCATGTAAATCCTTTGGGGGGAAGCTAATGGGGAACTTAGGCGGCCTAGTCATCTCAACCCCATAATCCATAATGATATTTTTGCCACCCGAGCTTACAAGGATGGCCGCCCTGCCAACGACCTCAGGTGAGCCTAAGAACTTCACCTTCACAGACCAAACACCACGGATACCATATTACAGTATTTACATATTATTAAGTCTTTACCCTCTCTTTAGTCTTAACTATAAGCCTTTATATAGATAGCGGTATAAAAAATAATAGAAGCCGATGCTAGGGTGAGGCGAGGACTTGGTCAAAATAGTCTTCCATGGAGATGGGGTGCCCGAGACATTCATAATGGGGTTTAGAGGCATAGGGCAGGTTGGATATTATTCCATACTATACCTACTCCGCCACCTACCATTCAAGAAGAGGGGATTAGTTGAAACCAGCTACATACATCCAGTAGTCATAGTAGGCGATGATAGAGACCTACACTACCCAATAGAGATATATTCCATGGAGAACTACGGCCTAATAAGAATAGAGGATATACCGTTGAACAAGGCTGGGGCAAACCTCCTCAAGAAGATAATCAAATGGATGGTGGACAGCGGAGCCAAGAGACTCATATTGATCGGCGGCCTAGTCTCAAGCCTAAAGGAAGATGAGGATGAGGAGGGCAGGATAGTCCACAACTCATACTTCAATGACGACATAGGCATTAAATATGCTCATAGAGATGTTAGGATACTTGGGCCCCTAGCATATGCAT
>WAMZ01000157.1 GCA_015522055.1 Candidatus Geothermarchaeota archaeon | reverse complement strand
ATTTTATATTGTGATTATATATGTCTGAGGAAGGTGGACAGGTTGGAAGAAGGGATTTCCTAAAGCTTGCAGTCACGGCGGGGGTCGCATTCGTAGTAGGCGCCGGGGTAGGCTACTATGCTGGTATGACTAGTAGACCAGCCGTAACAGCTCCTAAGAAGACGGAGGTGGTAATCGGGGTAATAGCCCCAATGGCAACTAAGCAGGGTAGTGTACAGAGAAACGCCGCAGAGCTAGCCATAAGAGAGATAAACCAGGCCGGTGGAATACTAGACATGCCCGTGAGGCTGGTAGTCGGTGACACTAAGCTGAACCCCGATGTAGCTACATCCGAGTTCAGGAGACTGGTAACCGTTGAGAAAGCCGACTTCATGACAGGAGGATTCTCCAGCGGTATTATGCTAGCGATGATGGAGCCCATGGCCGAGTTGAAGATGCCCTTCCTAGCCGATGCATCGTCACCAGCACACCCAGCCAAGGTACATGACGAGTACGACAAGTATAAGTATTGGTTCAGGATCACACAGAATAATGGTGCGACATTCGCGTGGGACCTAGCCGACATGCTCGACATGCTTGAGGAGAAGGGATATGACGTTAGTAAGATATACATAATTAGGGATGAGCATATATGGACAGATGCAGTAATGAGTTTCTTACAGCCGGAGCTAGATAAGAGGGGCATAACCATAGCCAAGGATGCCAAGGTAGGCAGGGGATATACCGAGTATGAACCCCTCCTAGTCGAGGCTCACGACATGGGTGTCCAAGTCGTCGTACCCATATTGGCGATAGCTGGTACCGGAGACGTTATGGTTAAGCAGTGGGCCAACCTAAAGCTACCGATACTACTAGCCGGCCATGACCTCGCTGCCCTAGACCTAGGGTTCTATGAGGCTACCGAAGGGGCTGCCGAGGGCTACATATTCCTAGCTGACGGCGGCGTAGTAAATACAGCACCACCAACAGATATGTGCAGGAAGTTCATACAGAATTATGAGGAGGCCTATGGCCATCCACCAGAGGCCCACCAGGGATATGGTGCATACGACGCCGTATACCTATTCAAGAAGGTTGTTGAGATGGCGCATGACGATGGTGTGGAAGACCCATTCAACCCAGATGTAGTTGTACAATATCTAGAGAAATTCAATCCAGATAACCCGATCAATCTAACGAGGACGATTGCATTCTACCCACCGGGTGACGAGAATAAATTCGACCACGACCTAGTATGGGGAGACAACTACGTCAGGAACTGGATCTCCCAGTGGCAAGGCGGTAAGCAATACGTAATAAGAGGAAAGATTAAGAATGCAGAGATGATCGAGCCTCCATGGTTCTAAGCATATAAGCTCGTCACAACCAACTTTTTATTATACATTATATCGATATATTATGGATAATTTATTCTGGAAAGCCGAATCAAGATAGTGTTGGGGATATAGATGGTCGATGTAAACACCATATTAACTATATTATTATATGGTGCGACCTTCGGAGGCGTCCTAGCCCTCATATCATCTGGGTTCACCCTGATATTCGGTGTATCAAGGATCCTAAACTTCTCTCACGGAGCATTCTTCATGATGGGCGCCTACATAGGCATATTTATAATGCAGCAGCTGAACCTCGACCCAATAACATCAACTATATTAAGTATTTTAGCCGTAGGTCTATTCTCGCTCATTGCATACTACATAATTATATATCCAGTCATCAAGAATGAGGTCATGACAATAATAGTCACCCTAGCCCTGGCACTCATAATAGAGCAGGTGATACTACTAACCTATGGAGAGTTTGGCTTATCATATCCGAGGATGATAAGCGGGACCCTAAGCATAGCTGGTGTAACGATACCTATCCTTAGGCTAGTGATACTACTCATCTCAATCGCAACCATCGGTGCATTATGGCTATTCATAGAGCGTACTAGGCTGGGTAAGGAGATAAATGCGGCGAGTCAGGACGCCGAGGGGGCGATCCTAATAGGGATAGATGTTAACAAGATATTCGCGGTAACCATATTTATATCCGCTATCTTAGCGGCATTGAGTGGGACACTCTACTCACAAATGTATGCCGCAAACCCCTTCCAGATCCTCAACTCACTAATACTCGCATTCGCTATAGTCATACTCGGAGGCTTGGGGAGCGTAAAGGGAAGCATAATATCATCATTCATAATTGGATTCATATACATAGGCACCACTACTCTACTAGGAGCTAGGTGGTCAGAGTTCATAGCATTAGCCATAATCATAGTAATACTAATAATAAAGCCCACAGGCCTCTACGGGGTGGAAGAATGAAGAGGATAGAGAGGTTTTGGAGGATGCAGAGCAGCGACCTATCATACCTAATAGGCTTCCTAATGGTAATGGCCGTAATACCCATATTCCTCCCAGAAACACTACTATATATCCTGGGGCTCACATTTATATTCATAGTCTTCTCAATAAGCTGGGACTTCCTAACAGGCCTCGTCGGGGAGGTAAACCTGGGCCACACAATATTCATAGGAATAGGCGGATACGTCACAGCACTACTACATGTACCGAGTAGATTCGAGGGCACAATATTATCGCCATTAGCCAATATACCCGAGCTACCGATACCACTCACAATCTTCCTAGGAGGAGTAGTAGCAGCAATATTCGGTGTAGCGATTGGATTGATAACCCTTAGACTAAAGGGGTGGTACTTCGCCCTAGTTACAGCTATACTACCCCTATTATTCATCAAGGCAACCTATGTATTCAAGGACCTATTCGGCGGTGAGGAGGGATTCTCCGTAGGCCTAGGGAAAGCAATAGCACAGGATACATTCGGAAAATATATAGTGAGCCTAGCATTCATGATCATATGCTTCGCAATCCTATATGGGATAAAGAACAGCAAGCTTGGCCTGACACTAATAGCTATCAGGGAGGACAATACACTGGCTGAGGCACTAGGAATAAATATATATCTATATAAGGTCTTCGCGATGGGTGTCAGCTCCTTCTTCGCAGGCCTATCGGGAGCACTACTAGTCCACTATAGAATCACGGTCTCACCCGACCTATTCGACGTACCCCTCATGCTACTCATAATACTAGCCGTGGTTATAGGTGGGCTTGGAAGTATAGTAGGGCCAGTGATAGGCGGCTTCCTAATATACCTCCTAAAATACTGGGTACTGAAAGTATATTTGGTCCCCTACATACCGCCAGCCTTCCCACTCAACGACGACATAATACTATATATCCTATTAATCGTTATAGCTATAACAATGCCCCACGGAATATATGAGAGGCTGAGGAAACTATATACGGCTCCCTAAAATTTATTTATATCTGCTCGAAATACTGCTTCTCCAACCCCCTCAATGACTCGGTAGTACCCTCACCAACTATATCTCCCTTAACAAGCACATATATCCTATCCGATACCTCGAATGCGAGCTTGATATTCTGCTCAACCATCAAAATATTTAGATTCGTCTCCTCCCTAATCCTAAGAAGTGCATCCCTAATCCTATTAATAACAATCGGGGCCAAGCCCATCGAGGGCTCATCCATCAACAGAAGCCTAGGCTCAGCCATCAACGCCCTCCCAATCGCGACCATCTGCTGCTCCCCGCCACTCAAATTCTTACATAGATTCCTACGCCTACGCTCTATCTCTGGGAAGAGGCTATAGACAAACTCCAACTTATCCCTATAATCATTACCCCTAGAGCCTAGTATAAGGTTGTCCTCAACAGTCATATTTGGGAATAGATGCCTCCCCTCAGGGCATATAGCTATACCCATCTTAATCCTCTCACTCGTCTTCAGCCTAGTTATATCACGGCCGAAGAAGGAGATAGAGCCCTCTGTATAGACGAGGCCCAATATACTCTTGAGCAAGGTGGTTTTACCAGCCCCATTCGGCCCTAGAATCGCGACCGTCTCACCCTCATCAATAAAGATATCTATCCCTCTAAGCACGATTGCCTTCCCATAATAAGCCTTCAAATCCTCAATATCCAATACCCTCATTAGCCATCCCCAAAAACGGATTCAACCAGTACCCAAATAAGCTTCAATGACCCTAGAGTCATTCACAACCTCCTCAGGGGTCCCCTCAAATATAACCCTACCACTACTCAAGACCGTAACCTTATCAGCCAACGTAAAGAGCTCCTTAAGCTTATGCTCGATAACAACGAGTGTAACCCCCCTCTCATGCAACCCCTTTATAACATTGACTAGCTCCATAGACTCCTTGGGGCTGAGGCCAGAGAAAGGCTCATCCAACAGAAGCAGCCTAGGATTCATAGCAAGGGCCAGCCCTATACTTAGCCTCCTCAACTCCCCAAACGGGAGGTCTATAGCCTTATAATCCCTCTTCTCCCACAGCCCCATCTCTTTAACAAGCTCATCAGGATCGTCAAGCACCACCTGAAAATTCTGATATACAGTTAGGTTCTTAAACACCCTAACGATCTGGAAAGTCCTAACCATCCCCATAGAGACAAGCCTATAAGGCTTGAAACCAGTCACATCCATACCATTGAAGAAGACCCGGCCAGATGTAGGCTTCATAAAGCCAGATATAACATTAAATAAGGTAGTCTTACCGGCTCCATTGGGCCCGATTATCCCCCTACACTCACCCTCCCTAACCTCTAGATCAACATTATTCAATGCAACTAGCTCCCCGAACTTCTTCGTAAGCTTCTCCACCCTCAGCATCGATTATACACCTAAAAAATAAAAAAGTTATAAACTCGATTAGTCACCAAGCTTCCTAAGATCGACTACCCTCTTAGCCTTACCAGTGAATCTCTGGACACTACCAACGGGCTTTAGAACCACATTCGGAGTCACTCCAATGGCGTTCCTAACCTTATCGATAATCTTCTTCTTCAGCGGCTCAAGCTTACTGAGGTCGCCCCCCACCATCTCATAGACCTCTGGATCAGGCTCGATCTCGATAGTCAAGACATCCATAATCTTCGGCCTCTCTATCTTGGCGATGAAATTGCCAGATGCACCATCAACACTTAGGATTGCCTCCTCCAAAGCCTTCGGCCAGAACTTGACACCCCTAACCTTAACCATATCATCAGCCCTACCGAGGATCCTACCCATCCTACCGATGGTCCTACCACAGCTACACTCCTCGGTAGTCCAAGTTGTAAGGTCGCCTGTCCTATATCTAAGTAGAGGCATAGCCTCCTTAGTCAATGTCGTAAGCACAAGCTCACCAGTCTCACCCTCCTCGACAGGCTCACCAGTAGCAGGATCCACAACCTCAACTAGGAAATGATCCTCGAATATATGGAGGCCATTATGCTCGCCACACTCAACAGAGACACCTGGGCCGATTATCTCCGACAAGCCATATATGTCGAATGCCTCGAGCCCAAGTTGCTCCTCGATCTTCTGCCTAAGCTTCTCGCTCCAAGGCTCGGCACCAAATATACCACTCTTCCACTTGAGTTCCTTGGCAGGGTCCCACCCCAATTTAGTCCTGGCATACTCAGCAAGGTACATGGCATATGTAGGTGTACAACATAGGACCGTTGTACCCAGCTCCTTAGCCAAGGTTAACTGCCTCTCAGTCCCACCCGACGAGACCGGGACGACGGCCGCCCCTATCTTCAGGGCTCCATAGTGGAATCCCAGGCCACCAGTAAATAGGCCATATCCGTATGCATTATGTATAATATCACCTTCCCTAGTACCTGCCGCCGCATATATCCTCGCCATCACCTCACTCCATACATCTAGATCATGCTGCGAATAAAACGTCGTCGTAGGCTTCCCAGTAGTCCCTGAACTCGCATGGATCTCCAACACCTTATCGATACCCGTCGCCAACATCCCATAGGGATAGGCATCCCTCATATCATCCTTGGTGGTAAATGGAATCTTACTGAGGTCATCCAAACTCTTGATGTCATCCGGCGTTATACCAGCCTCCTTAAACCTCTTCCTATAGAATGGAGAGTTTCTATAGCAGTACTCAACGAGCTTCCTAAGCCTCTCCTCCTGGAGCTCCATCAGCTTATCCCGCTTCATACACTCATACTCCGGTTGAAATATCCAGCTCTCAACCTTCATGGAACCACCGCATATGAAGAAACACTATAATTAATATATTTAGGGTCTAAATT
This sequence comes from Candidatus Geothermarchaeota archaeon, assembly GCA_015522055.1. Taxonomy (GTDB): domain Archaea; phylum Thermoproteota; class Nitrososphaeria; order Geothermarchaeales; family JDFR-13; genus WAMZ01. Next base: position 28,115 of record WAMZ01000157.1, on the reverse strand, counting down.
ATATATTTAATCGGAATATTATAGAATTAACTATGTAAAAGATATATATAGAGTAATAAATAGTGGGGCTTTACTAGTCGAACATAATCGACTCTACGAAGGTCTCCACCATCGTCCTAAGGTGCTCGAAGCTCGATGTGGTCTCCTCATACTCTAGATGTAGATATGGGAAGTGTATCTCATCCAATGCCTTCTTATATATGATATAGTCATATAGGCTTGGCTCACAGAACTTAGGCGATAGGAATAGAACGCCCTCAGCATTCTTCTCCTTAATCTCACGCTTAATAAACTCCTGCTTATCCAAGGAGGGGTGATACCTAACTGTCAGCGGCACATCATTGGATACATAGGCCTTCGCAAGCTCAAGCAACGGGTCACCCTCTATAGACACCTCACCTATCCAGTATTGGCCTATCAGGCTCTCATCCTCAATTATATATGCACCGGCATCCTCAATAGTCTTCATAAACATTAGAGGCGGCTGCTCACAGAAATTACCCTTCACCAGGATCCTTAGCCTATCTGCAGGCCTCACATCCCTCTTCACAACTTCACCGATATATCTCTCCAGGAGCTTATTATACTTATCAACAGGCATAATCGAGGCGGCCTTCGTCACGATATAATATTCTGTGAATGGCACAAGCCAAGGCTTCTCCCTCCTGAGGTCAATCAATATCTTAATCAGCCTCCTCTTCTCATTATGGAGCCTAATAGCCTCCCTAAGCCTCTCCTCATCATACTTGATACCCGTAGTTTCCTCCAAGATATTTACAAGTCTCCTATATTCATCGACTAGGTATGAAACCGCCAACTCAGTGTCATTATGTATCGGGTAATGTAGATATACTATCGTCTTGTCGGGGAGGTTCCTCTTAACTATCCCAGATAGGTTGCGCGCCACATCACAAATATTTGAGAACACAAGTATATCGAAGGCGTCTAGCCTCTTCTCCGCCCCAAGCTGGAATACACTTTTGCATATGGTGCATACAAATGATTGGGTATGTGCAATCGCTATATCTAGATTTATCCTCCCCTCAGCCCCATAGAGCGCAACGGGTAGTGTATCGAATGCCTCGGCCAACTCGACAGGGAAATATACTGGAAAATATCCCAGCGCGTGCCATGCATTAACATCCTTCCACTCCCTAACCAGCTTGAAGTCTGTAAATGAATCCTCATACCACTGCCTAAATATATCTAATGTAGTTGGCGCGGCCACCTGGCTCATCAGACCCTCACCAGCCCCTTCTTAACAAGCCTAATATATCCAAGCCTAGCCGCCCCTATAGCCCCAGCGTAATACAGATCACTAGATGCATTTACATCGACACCAAGCTTAGTCTTCAATGCCCTAACAACCGCTGGGTTGAGCACGAGGCCTCCCGTCAAGGTCAGCTCAGGCTCCACACCAACCCTCCTAACAGTCAATATAACCCTACCAACCACAGATAGATGGGCACCCATAAGTACATCCTCCATCGGGACATCCTGAGTAATCAAGTTTATAACCTCGGACTCCGCCAAAACACTACATACAGTCGAGATCTCCACAGGATTCTGAGACTTAATAGCCACCCTCCCAATCTCATCAATCTTGAAACCAGTATAGTATGCTATCTTCTCTAGGAAACCTCCACCACCAGCTGCACACTTCTCTGTAGACGCAAACTTGACCACCTTACCTCTATCATCAATCTTACTAACACGTGTGTTACCAGCCCCTATATCCAGTACGGTCTTTGTATTGGGATATAGGAAATGCGCCCCCCTAGCCGCAGAAGTAATATCGGTCACATTAATATCCCTAAAATCTACTCTATATCTACCGAAACCAGTAGCCACAATATAATCTACATCATCCTCCCTTAATCCTGTCGAATCCAACGCCTCCCTAAACACCTCCCTAGCAGCCTTGTTAAAGTCGTATCCAGTCTTCCTAAAACCTAGATACACTATCTGGGAACCATCCTCCATAATCGCTACTTTAGTATTCCTAGTCCCAACATCTATCCCCACAGTATAAACCATTTCAGAACCACCCCATGCTATACAACCTTCTGCCTAATCATAACCTTTTCATTAGCGAAGAGGGCTGCGCCTATAGCTCCACAGTACATGGTGAGTGGGCTACGGTTGACCTTCATCTTCAACAGCTCCTCCAAGGCCTTAGCCATACCATCGTTTAGGGATACACCACCCGTAAACGTTATCTCCGGCACAATCCCAACCCTCCTTAGCAGCCCGATGGCTCTATTAGCTATGGATAGATGGACACCATATAGAATATCCTCTATACTATGACCCCATGCAAGCTGCTCAAGCACCTCGCTCTCCGCGAAGACTGCACATGTACTACTAATCTTGGTTGGGTTCTTGGATGTCAATGATATAGGGCCAACTTGGCTAAGCTCCAGGCCAAGGGCTTTGGCAGCACCTTCTATAAACCTACCCGTGCCAGCTGCACACTTATCATTCATGACGAAATCAATAACCTCACCCTTCTCATTAATTCTAATCGCCTTGGTATCCTGTCCACCCATATCCAAGACGGTGCGTGTATTAGGGAATAGGTAGTGGGCCCCCTTCGCATGGCAACTGATCTCAGTAACTTGGGTATCACCAAATGTGATCTTGAACCTACCATAGCCTGTCCCAACAACAAATTTAATATCGTCACGTGATAAGCCGGTCTTACTCAAAACCATCTCAAAAACCTTGTCGGCAGCCTCATTTATCCTGACACCAGTCATTGTAATAGCTGTCCCAATCAAGTTATTCTCGTCATCCATTATCGCTGCCTTCGTATATGTCGAGCCAGCATCTATACCAGCTACATAGTATTTAGCCATCTATACCTCCACCCCCTTCCTAATAGAAAGCTCCTCGAAGAAGGCATCAATCCTATTCCTAAGCTGAGCCTCGGCATAATACCTTGGATCTACATGGTCTGAATCGATAAGGAGAGCAGGGATATCCTTCTCCTTCACAAAATACTCTCTTAGGTCTCCATGCCCCATAGAGAAACTTCTACAACTCTTAATAGAATGTATGACGACGCCGTCAGCCTTATACTCGTGGACATACTGCTCAAGGAGTTTAAGCCGATAAATCATATTCCAGTTACAATATGCATGAATCATATACTCAGCCAGACTCTCTATCGGCCTCTCAGGATCAAGCTTAAACGCCCCCACATCAACCAAGCCAGCGACCTTAGGATACGTCGATGCCACAGCCCTAGCATTCCAACGCTTAAATAGACCCCAGAAACGCTTGAAGAATGGATAGTTGGGGACACCCTCAAACACTATCCTAAAGTCCTCCCTCTCCGTCGGGCCCACCCCAGCCTCATACCTCCTCCAAAGCTCATCCAGAAGGAACTTATAAAACTCTACCGCCTCAGGGGTCCCCCGGAGAAGCGTTATGACAGACATGTAATATATCGCCTCGAAATACGCGTCCAATGGCGAAGGCACCAGCTTACCCATGTGAATAGCCTCCCTCCAATACCTCCAAGCCTCCCTAGAATAATAAACAATCTCCTTAAGCCTCTCCTCATCAAACCTCTTCCCACTAATCTCCTCCAACTTAGGAATAACAACATCCTCCAACTGCCTAGTAACATATTTAATATCATGATTATAGACATGCCCATCAAAATCACGGTAATACGGCACATCGACGGTGACTACAGGCGCTTTAAATAGATACTGAAGCTGCTCCCACCAGTGTATATATACCTGGCAACCTGAGTAACCCAAGAATAATAGATCAGGCTTAGGGATATTGCCGATAACCGTCTTACCACCACGCAGGAGGGCACCGATACCCATCTTAACATATCCACAGCAGTCGGTGGAGTATCCAAACTCTTCAGCGGCGCCAATGAGTTCAGGCGCCCCACCCTTATAGGATATCTGAAGACTGGTGACCTCGGGATATACAGGCACAATGTCAAAGACCATTAATAGCTCTATCGGATTAGCCATCACATACGCATAGGCAACCTTCGCACCATTCTTTATAGCATTATACATCTTTACATAATATTCTTTAACCAGTCTAGCCTGATACCGTCTAGCCTGGTCAAACTCCTTAAAGTCAAGCTTACCTCCGGCGGCTTGTGAAGACGTAGCCATCGGACCACCAATTAATATAATTTATGTGCTATCTATATAAATTTTAGGTTAAATATATAATTACAATCAATGTCATAGAATATGGAAGCATGTAATAATATTTTATATATATTAATGATACTCGGGAATAATTTATATGGAATGGGGCGGATAATTCCTGAGAAACCCGGAATCAGAAACCTTCAGTCTATAAAGAAAGGTAGTTATATACTGACTATACCCAAGTGGTGGGTGGAGAAACACGGTTTAGAAAAGGGTTCGAAGCTCCTCCTAAATGAAGACGGATACTCACTGAGAATTTATCCGCTTGAGAGTATAGAGCAGGAGAGGAGGGTAGAGCTGAACTTCGAGGAGGTAAAGGATATAAAGCTACTTAGATACATGATACTGACATACTATATGCAGGGAGTCAATAGGGTGGCTATAAAACTCGGCGAAAGTGTAGACTACAAGGCTAAACAGCTCATGAGAGATATGCGGCTCGATATGCCGGGGAGTGAGATCGTGAGAGACGACTCTGAGTATCTTGTATACCAGATCCCCTCCAATGTATATCCAGAGACCCTGGATGAGATGATGATGCAGCTCCACGATCTAGCCGTGACGGCCCATAGAGAGTCAATAGAGTCTATAATGAATAACGATACCAGCCTAGCCAGAGACGTTGTAAATAGGGAGAGTGAGATGCTAAGGATATATAGGAAATTGATAAGGAACATTACACTCTGCAGCATCAATCCAGCGATAGCCGAGGAGAAAGGCATAAAGACCACGAGAGAACTACTGTCATATGTCTTAGCATCCAGGGACTTAAACAGGATAGTCTATCATAGCATATACATATCAAGGCACTACCTATCCCTAAAGGACCACGACCTAAGTGATAGGATAAAGGAATTGATCAGCGATGCCTCAGAGAAATCTATTGAGATGCAGAATCTAGCAGTCCACTCCTTCATAAACAAGGATTTGGAGAGGGTATTCAAAGTAACGACCATAATGCCTGAGATAAGGTCCCTAGAAGATGAACTCGATAGATTGGTTATTAAGACCGTGACAGATGTGGATAAGGCTCATAGGATAATGATGATAGGTAGGGAGATACGTAGAATAGCTGGATTCAGTGTCGCTATAGCAGATGCAGCCGCAAACAGAATCCTATTCATCGAATAACTCATCGATAAGCCTATTATCCACCGGCCACTGGGGGAATAAAATAAACCTTATCACCATCGGACAAAACTAGACTCATGTCCCTCACAGGCTTATTATTAACCATGACTACTACATCCACATCTAAGGATCCATTATCATCTAAGTAATTCTCCCTAAACTCATCATACATCCTCGACATATAATCAACGAGATCTGATAATGTAGAGCCCTCCTCAAGACTGACATCAACGAAATCCTTGAATACAGGAAAAGCCTTAACAGACACTTTAATATTTGCCAACTCAATCCCCCGGCTTCCTCACATAGACAACGAAACACTCACTACATATTTTTACAGCGCATGAAGAACACTCTTCCTTAAATTCACTGGGATCAGGCTTCTCCATCCTAACCTCAAAACCAAGCGACTCGTAGAGCTCCCTAACCTCCTCTATACGCTCGGGAGACACTATAAACATACGTCTCCAGCCACCTGAAACCCCTTCCCTCCTCTCCACAGACGCCCCCCAATTTATATAGATTGGATTAAAGATATATAAATTGTAAGCAATCAATATAATTACTAGCCTACTCATTTTTCTAGCCCAATACCAAATAACCATTATTATATGGTGGTTCCATGAAGGATAAGACAATGTCCTTAGAAGAGGCTGTCGAGAAATTCGTTGAGGACGGCATCGACCTCGCATTGGGCGGCTCATTAACCTACAACACACCCTCTGCAGTGGCTAGGGAGATCATAAATATGGATCTCGGGGGCCTAACTCTATATTCATTCATGGGGACATACCCAGTAGACATACTTATCGGAGCTGGCAAAGTGGATAGGATAATGGCACCATTCGTGACTTTTGCCGAGATGGGGCTAGCACCATCATTTAGGAGGATGGTCGAGGGCGGTAGGCTTAAGGTCATAGAGATAGATGAGGTTTTCTGGGGCTTTGGTCTCAAGGCTGGTGCCGCCAATCTACCCTTCATACCACTAGCCTACGGATATGACAATGACCTACCCAAGGTAAATCCCCTATATAAAGAGGTGGTCAGCCCCTATGATGGCAGGAGATACGTCACGGTGCCACCCATAAGACCATCCGTGGCATTCATACATGTACAGCTAGCCGATAGATATGGAAACGGCATCCACCTAGGGAATATAGCCACAGATAAGATGCTTGCCAAGGCCTCGAGGAAGGTGGTGCTGACATGCGATAAGCTGGTAGATCATACAGAGATCAGGAGGAGGAATAGAGATGTAACTATACCTGGATTCCTAGTAGACGCCGTCGTCAACATCCAGTTTGCATGCCACCCACTTGGCAGCGACTTGATACATAGAAGGGATGAGGAGCATCTAAGGATGTATGTGAAGATGGCGAGGACCGAGGATGGCTTCAGAGAATATATCGATAAATATGTATCTGGGAAGAGCCATATGGATTACCTCGAGGTAATTGGTTGGGATAAGCTTAACAGCCTTAGAGTAGGGTGAGGATCATGGAGTATTCTACATCCGAATTGATGGCATGTGTATTTAGTAGGGAGATAGAGGATGGATGGCTTACTATAGTTGGAAACGCATCATGGGTGCCCCTAGCCTCCCTAATACTTGCAAAGGAGCTATATGCACCTAATATAACGATATTAAGCCTTGGATACGCAGTCAATCCAGTTGGAAATATACCATGGGACATGGGTGACTACATGGTATATAAAGACATATGTGATGCATTCATAACCTTCGAGGATGTCTTCGACCTAGAGGAGAGTGGAGATATAGACCTCTTCTTCGCCGGGGGGATGCAGATAGACCCATATGGAGGCCTAAACCTGGTATGTATAGGGGACTGGCAAAAACCAAAGGTAAGAGGACCCGGCACCATAGGCCTCGGATACCTACCTAGAGCCAAGAATATCTATATATGGACGCATAGCCATAATAAGCGTGTATTCGTCGAGAGACTCGACTTCCACTCATACAAGGGGCATAGGGGGCTGAAGCCATTCAATGGCCCTAGACTAGTGGTCACAAATTTATGCGTAATGGACTTCAACGAAGAGGGATGGATGAGGCTTAGAAGTATACATCCAGGAGTTACGGTTGAACAGGTAATAGAGAATACCGGCTTCAAGCTCGATATACCCGATGAAGTGCCACAGACTGAACCACCGACAAAGGAGGAGCTGGAGATACTAAGGAGAAACGATAAATTAGAAATCCTGAAGAAGCTTGGCTAGGTTGATGTGATATGCCTGGTAAGGCTACCTATGAAAAGAGGGGGCATACAGCCTATATAACCATAAGTAACCCGGGAAAATACAATGCATTAGACATAAATATTAGGAAGGATTTGATCGAGGGCCTTGAAAAAGCGGCCAAGGACCCAGAGATAAGGGTAGTGGTAATAAAGGGGGATGGGGAGCATTTCTCAGCAGGAGCCGACCTAAACTATTTCAAGGACATTACCCGCGAAGAACTCGACAAGTTCCTTAGGGAATATGGAACAGCCCACGCCATAGGAAGGAGAATAAGGGAAATTCCCAAACCTGTCATAGCGGCGGTAAGGGGCTACTGCATAGGCGGTGGATTCGAGCTCATCCAGTTCTGTGACATAGTTATCGCATCGGAGACAGCCAAGTTTGGACAGCCCGAGCTCAGGGTAGGCTTGATACCAGGGGGAGGAGGAACCCAGAACCTACCCAGATTAATAGGTGATAAGAAAGCTCGGGAACTAATATATACGGGGAGCTTCGTATCACCCCATGAACTTGAGAAGCTAGGTCTCGTCAATAAAGTCGTTCCCGACGACCAACTAGAGGAGGAAGTGGAGAGAATAATAGAAAAGATAGTCTCAAAAAGCCCCATACACATAGCTATAGCAAAGGAGGCGATCAACTATGCATTAGAAACACCATTATCCACCGGCCTCCGGATCGAGGCGGAGCTATTCAAATATATATTTGAGACTGAGGATACTAAAGAAGGGATCAAGGCATTCCTAGAGAAGAGGAGGCCTCAATGGAGGGGGAGATGAAGACACCAAACCAGTTAATACTTTTTATAATAATTTCATATGGATTAGCAGCTATCATAGATATATTTTATTATATCATGGGATTTGGATTCTCCACCAGCCCAGATGGAGACATATTGATATTTGTCCCAACATGGGGATTACTACGCATGTATACCCCCTTGGCAGCCAGTATACTAGTAATGAAGATGTATGGATATGACATTATGAAATGGATTAGAAGCAACCTAAGGATAGACTTGAGGGGATTATTTTTCTATATATTGACACCCTCTATAGTTCTACTCACAGTTGGGATCTACTTTGTAGTCTACAGAGGTTTAACAGGAGCCGGTCTGGCCAATATCGAACTCCCAGAGCCATTAGGTGAGCTTCCACAACACATCAAACTACTCCTTCTAATCGTGAATGGATACACAGCCAGCATAACCATCAACGCATTATATGCCTATGGGGAAGAGATGGGCTGGAGAGCATTTTTACTAGAAAAGCTCAAAACTAGGTATGGAAAGGGATTATCAATATTACTTACAGGATTAATCTGGGGATTCTGGCACTACCCAGCCATGCTCCTACTCGGGTATGGGGAAATCGATATATTTGGAGACCCACCACATATAACCATATTTAAAATCGGTATATACCCTATATTCACGATATTCATTGGGGCGTTATTAGCATATAGCTACTGGATGAGTCGCAACATCCTAGTGCCCTCCGGTATCCACGGCGCTGTAAATGCATATTGGGGGTTGACAAGGCTGACCACCATAAGAGATCTATATATCGAGGGGATAACCGACATAACTTCATGGATGGCAATATCGATAATATCCTACGTATTATATGGGAAGTGGATGGAGAAGAACTAGCTTATGAGGCGCCCTACTATACCCAACTATCACCATTTATATATTCAGATAAAAAGGGGTAGAGGAGCGATGGTTATGGGAGTGAATAGTAGCACCGCTTTGGAGATATAAGCTTACCCTCCTTCTTCAGTTTACTGATCGCCTGCTGAACAGCCTTCTTATCGAGACCAGTCATCTTTACGACGTCTCCCGGCCTCAATGGTTTCCCGGCATTCTTGAAAGCCTCCAAGACCTTCTCCTCCACAGAGCTCAAGCCAAACACCTCTTAAAAATTTATTATTGATGATGAGGTCACTAATAATTATTTGCTTATCTAGGGCTTCGGCCCCAGCCATGGTACAAGCCGGGGATAATCCAATTCCACCTTCTTCCTATTCCAATACTTGAGGAACCATTCCGGGACCCTCATCGTATTTACATGGTCATAGTAATCATATGGCTTTATATCTATAACCGGGGTCCCAGGCCAGGCATCGAGTCCCCTCACCTTAACAATATTACCTTCTACACCCACCAGCTCGACTACGGTAAACCCAATGGGGGCAGGCCGATTGGGCGACCTTGTAGCAAATACACCCACTAGAGGGCCCTCGGGATCTCCATGTGGATGTCCTTGTAATGTAACCTTCCTCCTCCTATCAATGACCCATAAGACGATTATATGTGAGAACTCCTCAAGCCCCCTCAGCCCCTCGACATATTCATCGAATATATGTATGGTGGAAATAACTTGGAAACGACTTATGATACCCGATGACTTGTCAACTGGGAGCCCATCGACCACATAACCAATCGGCCTAAAGCAATACCTACTCTTCACCATATAAATACACCAACAAATTTTAGAAAAGAAGAAATATTTAATTGTAGACAGAATGATGAACCGATACCTAATACTAGTCGAGAATAGAAAGAGATATGTTCCAAGCGATAGAGGGCGCCTAATCAGAATGATAAAGAGGACCATGCCCAAAATAGAAAGGATAAACATTAGGATATCCCCTAGATACATCGAGATCGATATACATACATCGATTGGGATAGAGGGTTTAGCGGCCCACCTAGGTAAAATAGGGTTGGAAATGTATCAAGCATTGAACCTGGATGTCGAGAGACCGAGAAATATTGCCGAGTTATGCAGATTAATTAAAGAATATCGATATTGGGAGGCGCATGAGATCCTAGAGGACTACATGGATGATGAACATCGCGGAGTGGTGAGGTGGCTCATCAGGGTACTGGCCATGCTAGTTAAGGTACAGATGGATCAGATGGATATAGCGGAGAAAATTAGATCCAGCCTAGTTAGTGAAGGGCCGCCAAGTAATAAGTTACCCCAAAACCCGATAGACCTACAATGCGTATATATGAAAATTTTGGAGGGGCTGCCGGAAGACATATATGAATGTTGTATAAAGACATGACCAATTTATGGTGGGATATACCATATAATTAGGAACTTCCCGCTCTCCTCCCTCTCAAGCGCCAATAAATGGGAATAGTTAAATCTTAAGACCTCTGTATCTACATGGAGCAACATACTTAATAGCTTACTCAAATGAGGAAGGTGGCCCACAACCATAACATCATAATCGATATTCATCAACTCCTCGTATATAGGTCTCGGGTCATCTAGAGGCGCCAAATTCTCCTTCTCGATCAACTCATCGACGCCTAGATACTCCGAGAATATCTCCGCAGTCATCCTGGCCCTAGTCTTACCACTATGCCAGATCTCCCTAACCTTAACCTCCAATGCCCTAGCCTTCCTAGCCACAGACTCCGTCTCCCTGACACCTTCCTCACTCAGCCTCCTCTCCGGGTCAACCTCCTTAGGATAAGTCTTCCCATGCTGAACCAAATATATCCTAGTCATACCAAAAAATCAATTAAATAAATAGATAGAAAAAATTTTCATTTCAATAGTAGACCATATCAAATATAGTGATTCAAATATGTATATAGATCGAGTGAAACTTAGTGACATGGACTATATACTGAGCTGGATAAAGGATATTTGGGGTGAACACGATTACATACCACATGTATGGAGGAGATGGATGAAGGAAGGTGAGTTCCTAGCAATATATGATAATGAGAAACCAATAGCCATATGGCATATTAAATGGCTTGGCGACACAGCATGGTTCGAGGGCATGAGGGTCAAGCCAGAATACCAAGGCAGAGGATTGGCTAAGAAGGCAAACATATACTCCCTAGACCTTGCTAGGCAAAAAGGCTGCAGGAGAGCCATGCTAATAACAATGAAGGATAATTTACCAGCACAGAAAAGCCTGGAATCAATAGGATTCGTTAGGGCCGCCAAATATACAATTTTAAGGGTCGATGACCTAAGCGTCCTCGAGCCTAAGAAATTTAATATCGGACTAAGCTGGAACCAACTAACATCCAAATATTATAGACTGGCGGATAACAACTATATCATGGCGTGGAGAAGATCACCCTGGATATTTCTCCCAGTATACAGAGATGCATATAATAGAATCTATAGAAATGATAGGATATATGTTGATGATGGAGTTGCCATCACCGGCCCCACCATCCAGCTAGGAGGGGAGAACTATATTTATGTAAGATATTTAGATGCACTATCCATAGACGGGTATCTCGATATACTCGGGGCATTGAAAGAGGTATCTGATAAAAAAGGAATATCCAAGCTATATGGATACATACCAAGCGACCCGGAATTGATAGAGATGGTAAAGGGTGTCCATGAAGTAGATGAGGAGAAGACTTTCTACGTCTATAAATATGATCTTTAAGGCACAACCCTCATAAAACCCCCGACTCGATCCCAATCAGCATTATATTTAGCTTTATAGCATGGAAGAACTATAAATAATGATAAACCGGGGGTGTTAATCTATTGGTGAACCACCTAGATTTTATAGATTCCATAGAAACCAGCGAAGGAAGATTTAAGATATATAGCCTTAGGAAGATAGAGGAGCTTGGATATACAAACTTGGAGAAGCTCCCATTCACGATCAAGATATTCCTAGAGAATATAGCGAGAAATATAGATGGATACAGCGTCAAGGAGAGTGATCTAGAGAACGTAGGCGACTGGATTAACAAGAGGGGAAGAGTAACCATACCGTTCAAGCCCTACAGAGTAGTTATGCAGGACTATACAGGCGTACCTCTAGTAGTCGACCTCGCAGCCATGAGGGACTTGGCGAGTGAGTATGGTATAGACCCCAGGGCCGTGGACGCGAAGATTAGAGGAGACTTGATAATAGACCATAGTATTAGGGTGGACTACCATGGTGTAATATTCTCACTTCAGAAGAACATGGAGCTTGAATTCAAGAGATTTAAGGAGAGATATAGACTCTTGAAATGGGCCCAGAATGCATTCAAGAATCTGAGAATCGTGCCCCCAGGCAAAGGGATAATCCACCAGGTAAATATAGAATATCTTGCAGACGTCGTTGTGAGAGACGGCTCCAGCGATGGGAGCCTTGCATACCCAGATACATTGATAGGTACAGACAGTCATACAACCATGGTAAATGGGATAGGCGTCTTAGGATGGGGGGTCGGTGGTATAGAAGCGGAAGCAGTACTACTCGGAGAGCCATACTATATCACCCTACCAGACGTTATAGGAGTAAAGATAGTTGGTGAACCCGAGGAGGGCGTCACATCAACCGATATAGTGTTAGCGATAACGGAGTTTCTGAGGAAGAAGGCAGGTGTAGATACCGTAGGCAAGCTCGTCGAATACTATGGGCCTGGCTTAAAATATTTGAGTGGATTCGACAGGGTAACCATAGCCAACATGGCTCCAGAGTATGGGGCAACAACCGGCTTCTTCCCGGTCGACGACATAACATTAGACTATCTCAGGATAACCGGTAGAGATGATAAACTTATAGAACTTGTAGAGAAGTATTGTAAGACACAGGGACTGTATTATGAAGATGGTATGGAACCTGAATATACATATAAACTGGTTTTCGATTTGAGTCAGGTAGAGCCATCCATAGCGGGGCCGGCGAACCCAGAGGACAGAATACCACTAAAGCAAGCCAAGAGACGTGTATCACAAATAATTCACGACTATATGGGCCTACCAAGCCATGCGGAGGTTGAGGGTAGGGACAGGGCTGAGGAGGAGTTCGTCCATGGTCATGAGACAATAGGTCACCATGAATACCCCTCTGTAGAGATAGAGCTCGACGGAGTGAAGGGGGTTCTAAGCCATGGATCCATAGTAATAGCCGCTATAACCAGCTGTACAAATACATCAAACCCGTATCTATTGATTGGTGCAGGTCTACTAGCAAAGAAGGCTGTCGAGTATGGGCTCAAGATCAAGCCGTGGGTAAAGACGAGTCTAGCACCCGGGAGTAGAGCCGTCACAAAATATCTTGAAGAGTCGGGTCTATTACCATATCTAGAGGCACTGGGATTCCATATAGTCGGATATGGATGTACTACATGTATAGGGAACAGCGGGCCGCTCCACCCGATAGTCGAGAAAGCCATAAGGAGCTACAATCTATATGCAGTGAGCGTCCTCAGTGGGAATAGAAACTTCTCCGGCAGGATCCACCCCTTATCAAAAGGTAACTTCCTAGCATCACCTATAATGGTAGTTGCATACGCAATAAAAGGCACCATAAACTGGGACCCATACAACGAGCCTATAGGTAGGACCCCCACGGGAGAACCAGTGTACCTCAGAGATATATGGCCAAGCATCGAGGAGATAAATGAATATGTATCTAAATATGTCAGGACAGATATCTACAAACAAGTATATAGCGACATATATGAGGGGACCGAAGAGTGGAGGAAACTAGAGGCACCAACGGGACTCCTATATAATTGGGATGAGAAATCTACGTTCATAAAGCGCCCCCCATTCTTCGAAGGATTCAGCCTAGACGTGCCAAAGCCCAGGGATATAAAAAATGCAAGGGTACTCCTATTGCTCGGTGATAGAGTCACCACAGACCATATAAGCCCAGCCGGAGTCATCCAGGAGGGCACACCCGCAGCAGAATATCTCTCCAAACAGGGGGTTAAGCCAACTGAATACTTAACCTATGGAAGCAGAAGAGGAAACCATGAAGTCATGATGAGGGGTACATTCGCCAACCCAAGAATAAGAAACCTACTAGTCGATAGAGAAGGTGGATATACCATATACTGGCCCGAGAAACGTGTAACTACCGTCTATGAAGCAGCTATGAAATATATGGAGAATAATATAGATACTATAGTAATAGCTGGCAGGGCCTATGGAACAGGCAGTAGTAGAGATTGGGCTGCCAAGGGTCCATACCTATTGGGGGTAAAAGCAGTCATCGCGAAGAGCTTCGAAAGGATACATAGAAGCAATTTAATAGGGATGGGCATACTACCACTACAGTTCCTCGAAGGAGAGGACGCTGAGTCACTAGGGTTGAGGGGTGACGAGGTCTACGACATACTAGGTATTGAGGAAGGCCTACATCCGAAGAAGGAGCTGAAGGTCGTTGCCCATAGGCCAGATGGAAGTAAGAAAGAGTTTAGAGTAATATGCCGACTAGACAATGAGGTGGAGATTGACTATTACATAAACGGTGGAATACTTAGATACGTGATGAGGAAGATCATAAAACAGGTTAAGGGCCTAACCACATAAACATCTACCTAAGTATTAGGCATTTATCGAGAGAAGATTATAATAAAGAAGAGGCTATTCTGTGAAGGAGGCCTCCGCAGCTTCATAGAACACCCTGGATATATCCCTAGACGACACTATACCGACCAGGTTACCCTCTTCATCAACAATGGGTACGTGCCTGAACCCCCTCTCACTCATTAATAATGCTGCCTTACTCAATGGGTCATCAGGCTTAAGTGAGACCGGGTTCTTCGTCATTACATCGCCAATCGCGGTGTATACAGGTTTATCCTCAGCGATCATCTTCATCAGGTCCCTCTCAGTGAATATACCAACCAGTTTATCGTTCTCCACGATAAGGATACTGCCGACATTACTCTTAACCATTAGCTTCACTGCATCCTTAACCGTGGTATCAGGTGTAGTGTATACCAGCCGTCCCTTCGGAACCATCACATCCCTAATCTTCTTCCCTATGTAGCTCATACCAAAAATTATATAAATGTCGAGCCGTATATATAACGTACTATATTTAGAATTACTGATATGTATAATTAGGTATTTACATACATTAAAAAGAATTTATAACATTATTTGAAGAACATATCCCTGATGAAGCCATCAGCATATTCTAGAAGCTCACCATCCAGGTGAGAAACTTGATTGAGTAGAATACCATATGTAAGTAGGTACCTCGCCTCATCCTTATTGAAACCCCTAGTCGCTAGATAGAATAGCTGCTCCAAACCGAATCTAGCCTCCCTAGCCTCATGCCTAGCCTCCAAAACATTACCCGTATCTATCTCTAACATGGGGGATGCATATCCCTTACCCCCCTCATCCATCAAGATGACGCCAGCCTCAAACACAGTTTTACTCCAGTCCCCGGAGCGTGTGACCCTCGCCAATCCCCTAGCGACACCATAGCCATCACCGAAGATAACCCCCTGAGAGGTTATATGACTCTCCCCCCTAGGGCCCTCATGTACAACGCTACCGACATAATCAATCTTCTGCTTAGGTCCCGATACAAATGCGGCTCCACTTATCACCTTCGCCCTCTCACCTAATAGAAATAGGTCATTCTGATGATGCATATATCCACCTGATCCCAGGTAGCCATACTTGAGGTCGGCTCCATCATCCAATGCAAACCTAAATATATTTATGCTAGGAGTGTTTTCCGGTGGATTATTTAGTATAAGTAGGTTCAGCTTAGACTTCTTACCCAGGTATCCCTCTATAAATAGAGTCTCTAGGGCGTCGTTCTCATAATTGGTGGCATCTATGGTAACGTTAGCCTTTATACGCTTCTTAGTGACGAGTATAATATGTCTAGAATGTATCGACGATGAACCCAATCCATCACCAACCCTAATCTCGACATCGGTATTGTCCCTAATCTCAACCACCAATGCATCCCTAAGAGCCGCGTAGTGGCTAGCAACAATCTTAGACTCATCAGGCCTGATCAATTTACCAATTGGATAAAGGTCTTCGTGGGATGAGAACTTCCATATACCCACCTTCTCCACATCAGACTTAACAATGAGGCCTACACTAGTACATATACCGGGGTCCTCAAGATATTTACTGTAGAGATCCCACTTCGTATAATATTTTACGGTAGGGGAATCTCCAAACTTCTGGTACTCCAGCCTCTTTACACCCTCCCTACCCATCCTACGGATAAGCTCTATTGTCTCGCTAGCCAACACCACCTACCTCGCTAAACTCTAGCTGTATAACCCTATTCAATATGCTAACGAACTCTAGGGGTAGGTCACTAAGAATCTCTTTCAACATACCTATGACTATGAGGCTCTTAGCCTCACCCTCATCTAACCCCCTCGAGGCCATATAGAAGAGCTGCTCCTCACTAAGCCTACCCGTCTTAGCCTCATGAGATACAGTGGCTGTAGGCTCCTCAACCTGGTTATGTGGATATGTATAAGCCAGGCTAGATTCATCCAGTATAAGGGAGTCACACTCAACATTCGCGATACTATTATATGCACCCTTATTAATCCTGACTAAACCTCTATAGACACTGATACCCCCGTTATTACTTATACTCTTCGACACGATCCTACTCGCGGTCTCGGGAGCAGCATGTATTACCTTTGAGCCGGTATCCTTAAGATATGGCCCATTGGCTATCCCTATTACAATATTACTAGTCTTGGCCCCCCTACCTGCAAGGATTGTGCTGGGATATGTATATGTAATCTTACTACCTATGCTACCTTCAGTCCACTCGATAACAGCCCCCTCCTTCGCAATCCCCCTCTTATTATTAAAGTTTATAATATCCCTACTCCAATTCTGGAGCGTCGTAAACTTTATATGGGCATTCCTAGCAGCATATAGCTCCACCATCCCATCATGGAAACTATATCTCTTAAGGAGGGGGGCTGAACAACCCTCAATAAAATGCACATAGCTACCCTCATCAGCGACGACGAGTGTATGCTCAAACTGACCCTCGAGACTACCGCCTATAAAGAAGAACGCCTCTATAGGCTGCTCAACCTTAACACCCTTAGGCACATATACAAATGCACCGCCACTCCACAGAGCCACATGGAGAGCCGCAAATTTATGATCGGATGGTGGAAATATACGGGCGAAATACCTCTTAATTAGGTCTGGATACTTCTGAACCGCGTCCTCAATAGGCATGATAATGACTCCCTGCTCCTCAAGCTTCTCCTTCATCTTACTATATACAGTCTCACTACCATATACAGCGGTCAACCCAGATAGGAACCTCGCCTCAATCTCGGGTATACCAAGCTTCTCATAAGCCTTCCGAATCTCCTCCGGTAAATCGGTCCACTCCTCCGTACGCTCAGCCTTAGGCTTAACATACGCAGCCAACTCCTCAAGATCAATCTCCTCAATACCCGTCAACCACCTAGGCATAGGCAGTCTATAGAATAGGTCGAGAGCCCTAAGCCTAAGCCTAAGCATCCAATCAGGCTCCTTCTTAACCCTCGAGATCTCCTCAATAATATCCCTCGTAATCCTACCCCTAATCTCTATCTCCTTGGCATACTCCCACTCCCAGCCATAAAGCTCATCGACAGATGTATACTTTAGAATCTCCTCAATATCCGTAGTCTTAACCGCCTCAGTCAACCTCTATCACCCCATAACTCTTATACCCCTCTCTATCAATCCTCTCTGCAAGCTCTGGACCACCAGTGTCAACTATACGGCCATTCACAATCACACTAACCTTATCAGGCCTCACATAATTCAGTATCCTAGCATAGTGAGTGACCAGTAGTACACCCACGCCATCCTCAGCTATCCTAGATATATTCTCCGCAATCAGCTTCACACCATCTATATCCAGACCCGTATCAGGCTCATCGAGAAGCATATATTTAGGCCTTAGAAATAGAGCCTGGAACAACTCACTCCTCTTCCTCTCACCACCACTAAAACCAACATTAACATCGCGCCTAAGGAACTCAGGCTTCAACCCAACCCTGGAAGCCAATTGCCTCATATCCCTAAGCATCCTCGCATCCCCAATCTTCAAGAGATCCGCCTCACCCCTCCTCTTATTCCAAGCAGCTATAAGTAAAGTAGACAGCCTAACCCCCTCAACCTCAACCGGGTGTTGGAAACTGAGCATCAAGCCCTTAAGACTCCTCTCCTCAGGAGGCAGCCCAGTAATATCCTCACCATCCAAGAGCACCTGACCCTTCAGTATAACGTATCTTGGATGCCCCATTATGCTATATAGGAGACTAGTCTTACCACTGCCATTGGGACCCATTATCGCATGGACCTCGCCGGGCTCCACAGTTAACGATACATTATAAAGGATATTCTTTATCCTGTCAGCTTTAATGCCAACAGAAAGGTCTTTAACCTCCAACATAGCATATCTACCTAAAATAACACTGTTATATAAAGATATGGCATGGGAATATTTAAATATATTTAACAGATTAGGATGACAGAAATATATATCGGCTATACAATCCTAATCCTAACTATATATTCATCATCACTAACTTTACGGGCTTCTATAACCTCATAACCATAATCCTCGCCCATCTCTTGTAGAGCCTCCCACACATCCTCCTTCCCAACAACAACCTCCAGCTCCTCACCAATATCCGCATTGGCAACAATATGGATCTGGAATGTCTCCAGCTTAGACTTGCTACACTCCATATCCTTAATATCTCTTAAATCTATTCGCCTCATACCACACCAATATATTGTTTAGTGTTATTAATATAAATTTATAACTATGTTATATCACTAACCAGATTAACCTAAAATTAAATGACTAACAATAATATTTACCATGGAGAAATTCTATGAAGGATTAATATTTAGCTGGAGGGACGGATCTTCATATCATCTAGAACTAAAAAGGGAAGACATTGCACGGTATATAATAAATGCAGGTTCACCTAGAAGGATAGAGATTCTATACACGCTACTCGAGGATGCCAAGATACATACACCTAGAAGGGGGCTTAAATGGGTACGTGGCACCCATGATGGGGTTGATATACTGGGATTCACAAGCGGCATGGGTGTAGGGAGTATGGGGATAACATTAGCGGAAGTAATGGCTCTATCGTTGGAAACAAATAATAAGGTACATATAATTAGGGTAGGGACATCAGGCCCCTTCCAGCAATACATACCACCCTACTCAGTAATAATACCCACTGCGGTGGTCAGAGACGAATCAGTCTCGAATAAAGTTATCTACAGTGAATATCCAGCAGATATGGATCCAGTTATATATCTCTCATTAACAAAAGCCAGCATAAAGAAGGGCCTACGACTGGGCAGTAATCTATTTCTAGGTAAGACACACTCTAAGGACGACTTATATTTCTACGAAGGTTACCACAATAGCCCTATCGGTGAGGAGCATTATAAGAAATTTAAGGCATACAGGGATATAGGTGTATTAGCGACCGAGATGGAGGCAAGCCTCCTACCAATCTACAGAGACTACTTCAATAAACTCGCCTCGGAGAAGGGGCTGGGTACAAGATACTATGTAGGTGGAATATTCACCACATTAAAGTCACCCATGGATAAGGAAGAACTGGATAACGTAGAGCGTAGATTGATTGAGATTACCCTCGATGGGATACACATAATCGACAGATTCTGGGAAGGTGAGGAGTCGCTAGACGACATCCTAAGAAATATTTAAGGGTAAATGGGCTCCATGAAACCAGCGCGGTGGATGGAGCTAAATCTAATCCTTTTTGATAATAATGAACTCATCGAAAACCTCACCAGTCTGGCTATCTACAGCCTTGAATACAAGTGTGTCCCCCCTAATCTCCACGACACCGATCGAGTATCTCGCCTCCCTATAAAACGACCACTCCGGCTGAGGCTCAATAAAATCTTTGTAGAGCCCCCCACCAGCGCCCCCCACAACTACATATATCGTTCCCCCGGGATTGATGTATAGAGAGTCATTCCGTGAAACCACGGCTCCATTGTATATAGGGTAGGTCCTCTCATAATTGTGTTCATGCCCGGCAAATACGATATCGACACCATACTCATCAAACAATTCCATTAGAGACTCAGTTATTGGTGCAGAGCCATGGGCTACTCCAGAGCTATATGGGGGGTAATGAAGGAAGACGAATTTCCATTTAACAACATCCAACCGTGAAGCATAGCCTAACGAGTCTCTAACCCAGTTATATATGTCAGTCGATAATACCGCATCATCCTCTGGACCGAGGTTAATCACTAAGAAGAAGGCATTGGACCATACAAACCAGTAGTTAAACGATTCATCTGGGGACCCGATATAAATATTTATATCGCTTAAATCACCCTCACCATCATACTCATGATTACCTACAGCCACTATGTAGGGCCTAGTAGCCGCAAGAGGTTCAATAATAGAGAACCATTTAAGCCAGATATCTACATTGGCACCACCATAGGATAGATCCCCTACATGGAAATTGAAGGCAGGATTAAATGACAGGGCTGTAGATACAGCCATCCTAGAATACTTATTGATACCCTGGTCACCATATACGGTAAATGTAAGTGGCCCCTCGTTATCCGGGAGCTTCACCTTAAATTCATCACTCATAGATAACTCGGGGTCACCAACCCTATAGGAGAATGCCTCACCTGGGACTAATCCAGTAAGTATAACTCTATGCCAATAAACACCCTTATACTCCCTCTGAACCCCAGCCAGCCTCACAACGGTACCATTATCGAATGTTACCTCGAGAATAGATGCATTCGTCGGTGATAGAGTTACCCAGATAAATGAGATGGCTAGAGGATCCGTATCGATTAAATTAATATGTATACCGAATGGGGTATGGTTCAATACAGATGGAGTAGATGCATCCGAGGGAGATTCAACCGTCTTAGGTATAGATCGGTTAGGCACCCAAAGACCTTGGAATACCACAACTGTGGCTATTGCCAGTATAAGGAGAATAATAGCAATGGAGAGATTCTTCCTATTCATAAAAACATCAAGTCCCTCCGTCTCATATAAGATTTTATCTATTTATCTTAGGCATTGTTTAATCTATAATTATTATCATTTATATCTAAGACAAGTCAATTTGTATAATAGACAAATTGAAGTTTACACTAAATGAATAGATTCTATACTCACGCTCTAATTCAATAACCATCTGAGAACTAGGTGATGGGGGATGGTTAGAGTTAGATTGGAAAATCTATCAAAGCATTTTGGGAAAGTAAAGGCGGTTGATAACCTAAACCTCGAGATAAAAGACGGCGAATTCATATCACTATTGGGGCCTAGTGGATGTGGAAAGACGACGACACTCCTAATGGTGGCTGGGATATACAAACCCACAAAGGGCTATATATATTTCGACGATAGAGTCATGAATGATGTCGAGCCTAGGGACAGGAACGTAGGCATGGTATTCCAAAGCTACGCACTCTACCCCCATATGAGTGTATTTGACAACATAGCCTTCCCACTGAAACTCAAGAAGGTTCCTAAGAATGAGATCAGAAATAGGGTTGTTAGGGTAGCAAGAATGCTAGGTATCTATGAATTATTAGATAGAAAGCCTGGTCAGCTGAGTGGGGGGCAGCAACAGCGAGTCGCCTTAGCTAGAGCGCTCGTGAAGGAGCCGGATATATTCCTAATGGATGAGCCACTATCAAACCTCGATGCAAAACTCAGAATACAGATGAGGGCTGAGCTCAAACACCTACAGAGGGAGCTGGGGATAACAACAATATATGTAACACATGATCAAGTGGAGGCCATGACGATGTCGGATAGGATAGCCGTGCTCAATAAGGGTAAGCTCCAACAATATGGGACCCCCGACGAACTGTATAATAGGCCAGCCAATCTATTCGTAGCTGGATTCATCGGGAGCGTACCGATAAACTTCATAGAGGGAACTATAAGGAGACAAGATGGAGACCTAATACTTGATGGAATTGACTATATATTCAAGATACCTAAGGAGTATATAGGCATCTTGGATCATATAGATGAGGGTGAAGATATCATACTTGCAGTTAGGCCAGAACATATACATATTAAACGTGGGGAATATACGGGGAAGGTCTATGTAGTTGAGCCGCTCGGTAGGGATAAGATCGTCCACATCGATATAGGGGCCGGTATCATAAGGGCATTGGTCCCCGGGGAAGAGGATGTGAATGAAGGTGATAAGATAAAGTTCACCTTCGATACCACGAGGCTACACTTCTTCGATAAGAAGACAGGTAAGGTGATACTCTAGACTAGATTCAGACCCCCTTGGCAGCAATTTGTATCCTGAGCAGGTATTTCTGGGCGAATAGGAAGAATATTACAACTGGAATCATGTATATTATCGCCACCGTAGCAGTCACACCCGGATTTATATATGAATACTCGCCGGTAGTCAATGCATATACAAGCATACTCAGCGTCCAATAATCTTGGGACGCGATGAATGTCAACACATAGATAAACTCGCTCCACCCCGATAAGAAGCCGAAGATAAGTACGGCCATCAATCCATTCCTAACATTAGGCATAATGACCCTCCACCAAGCCCCGAGCCTCGTTGTCCCATCGACCAAAGCACTCATCTCAATATCCCATGGAACCGAGTCAAAGAACCCCTTCATAATCCATATGCCCAGAGGGAGATCCAGCGCCACCTTAACAATGATTACACCAGTCAAAGTGTTATAGAGCTTAAGGGCATTCAATACATAGAATAGGGCAATTAATAGGGTTATGCCGGGGAAAGCATGCAGTATAATCGTCAATGTAAGTAGCTTGGACCTACCCCTAAACCTATATCTAGATAGGGCATATCCAGCCAATGATGAGAAAACAACTTCCAAGAGGGCAATTAGAATCGCCAATAGGAATGTATTTCCCAATACAAGATAGAGATTAGGATAGTAGCTGAAGGTCGTCCCAGGAATAATAATATCTCCCGTGCTCAGGAACTCCCAATTGGATAACGTGAACCCCCTTGGAATAATTCCATCTAGCCTAGTAGATATACTCTGGAGGAATAGAAGGACATACAATAGTATAATGGGCATAGTTATCAATATGAGGAATGTATATGTAATTATTCTGCCCACCTTCACCCTATACCACCTCTATCTTGGGCTCCGTCATCAACTCACTGAACCTAAACATCTTTAGATATATAATGCTCATAATGATGCCAATAATAACTAGGATCGTTGCTAGGGCAGCACCATATCCAAACTTAACTATACCGCCATACTGTGCGAATGCCAGGTGATATGAATATAGAGCCCATACCTCAGTAGTATATAGTCCAGGTCCTCCATTAGTGACCAACAATATATATTCATAGCTGGTGAATAGGGAGAGAGTCTGATAGGCAGTTACAAATAATAACGGCCACTTTATTAGAGGTAACTCGATATGCCTAATGATTTGCAGCGTCGATGCACCATCCACCTTCGCAGCCCTGATATAATCCTCCGGGATACTCTTTAGGGCGGCAGTAAATATAATCATACCGAAGCTAGTTCCGACAAATCCATTTACAAGTATGACAATTAGCCAGGGATGCGTAAGCCTCCAATCAATAGGCTTAAATCCAAAGAAGCCTAATATCCAATTGAATAGGCTATACTCCTCACCCCGGGCTGCCCATAGCCAGAGCAATGCATAGACCGTGGATGGAGTTATACGGGGGAGGAGCCACAGGGCCCTGAAAGCCGAGCCCACGAGTTCATTTACATGTGTAGTCGCTATTGATATTAAGAGGGCCAATCCAACATTGAAGAATGTTAGAGTCGAGAATACGTAGAAAAATGTATTCATCATTATCTTATATGCCCACCTATCACTGAGTATCTTAATATAATTATCCAACCATATCCAGTTCCACTTGAAGGAGTAATCCATATCCGTAAGACCTATTAGGAACGTTAATATGACTGGCAGGAGGAAGAATACGGCTATAAATGTCAGGCTCGGTATAAGAAAGACGGCTAAATAACCTTTGAAAACCTTACGCCTAATCCTTAACGTAGTCAGTGTCGCCAAATCCCTATCACCATTATAAAAAGTGGTGGGGGACGTCACTCGAATATTACGGCGTCGCCCAACTCACTCTGTATCTGGCTCTTAAGCTCCTGGAATGCGTCGTCGGGCCCAAGGTCGCCGGTCTCGACAGCTCTCAATATGTTGAAGACGATTCTGCTATAGTCACCCCACTTCGGATGATTCGGTATGAACGTCGTATACTCAAGCATGTAAGCCACGTCATGGAGGAATGGATCCTGGACATATCTCGAGTCGCTAATCTGGCTATATAGTATGGCTAGGTGTGCGCTCTTAACCGAGTGGTAGCTATTCAAGTGTGGGCTGGTAGCTAGAGTTATCAGTATAAATGCGATGTCGGCAACACCCCTATCCTGGGCCAACTTCGTTATGGTATACACCAATGGGTGGCTAAGGGTGACTGGGGATTTACCGGGCTCACCAGCAGGATGCAGGGCATATCCAATATTCTCATTAAACTGGTCCTCAGTAAGTAGTCCCTTCTGGATCCACTCACCCTTGTGCCAAGTACCGCCGCTCAAGAATAGGGCTCTGCCCTCTGTGAATGGGAAGTGGAAGTCGTTGTCCCAGTCTCCGCTGAACTGGTTTGGACTAATAACTCCATAGACATACACAGCGTCATAGAACCACTGTAGAGTCTTCCTCCATGCATCCTCGGTGAACACCATCTTACCAGCATCGGCATCCCATAGTCTACCGCCGAAGCCGAGGTAGAACTGGAAATAGTCGTATCCCTCCTTAACCCTATGCAGTATACCTCTCTCAACGAGACCAGCATCCTTCGCCTGCTTAGCCAAATCTAGAAGATCATATAATGTGAACTCACCACTCATAATCTTCTTAGGCAGGGCCTCTATCTCAGCCTCAGACCATCCAAGTGCCCTCAGCACATCCTTCCTGAAATACATCGGCCTAGCCTCAGTATCCTGTGGAACAGCCCATATCTTACCCTTATACTTCACTGCGTCCCACAATGTACTGATAATGTCATAGTATACCACATCCCAATACTCATTGATGTAGTCGTCGAGCGGTATAATATAGTTGTTCTCTGCTAGGAAGCCTATGTCCTCATGCCCGGTTAGATAAATATCTGGTGCCTCACCAGCCTGATAGGCTAGGTAGAAATTGTTCTTATACTCTCCCCACTCAACAGGTCTCACGAAGAACTCTCCGTCGATCTTGACAGTAACATTGGCACCAAGCTTCTCAAGCATGGAATTCAGTATATCGGCGGCAATCTCGATGTTCCTCAGCCTATACTCAGATGGAGGGTCAGGCCCTATGGTCCACACCTTCACCGTGATCTCTCCAGGCTGAAGCATCGCTGTAAGCTCCTCAACCTTCTGCCTCAACTGATCCCTCTCCTGTATAATTTTCTCTACATCCTCAGCCGGGCCCCTCGGTATAGCGAAGTAGCCTACGGCGACGCCGACCAACAACGCGATAATCAACAGTATTACAGTCACTAACGATAGCTGTCCCCTTCTCATAATCCCACCCAACCCGCATAATAACTAGATATAGGGTCATAGACGCAGAATAAAGGGGAAATAGTTGACAATCTATAAATTTCACTTCTTAATATTTAAATCCTTAACTATATATATGTAGGAAATATCTATTGATTAAATATAATCTATATATATTCACTATAAAGGATATATAATTAAGCGCCTCCATCCCCCAATTTGAAGAATCTATATATGAAGGAAAGTATATCGACATATTCTTCTTTCTTACGTTCCAGGGATGCACCAAGATGCCCCGATACAGTATCGGTTCTCAGGTAGATCTTGGCTCCCAAATCCCTCATCTTAGCCACATATCTAAATGCGTGTGATGGATGGACCCTATCATCATGCAGCCCAGTATATACAAGTATCGGGGGATATCTAGATACATCCCCAATATTGTGGATTGGAGAGTATCTAGATATATATTCCCTATCCTTAGGATCGTCTGGGTTCCCATACTCCGTCGTCCACAGCCTCCCTATATAAAGTTTATGAAAACGGAGCATATCTGTGAGGGGATAACCTACTATCGCTAAATCCATAATCTCTGGATCCATATTCAATGTGGCTGTAATAAGCAATCCACCGTTGCTCCTCCCGAAGCCAATTATTTTATAGCCCTTCTCCCTCAGCCTCCTCAGAACAGCCAAATAGTCGTAAAACACATTGAACTTCTTCTCCTTCATACCCATCTCATGCCACTTCTCACCATACTCACAGCCGCCACGTAGATTTGCCAATACATACACTCCCCCATCCTCAATAAACTTCAGTATATAACCTAGATACGAAGGTGTCATAGATATCCCGAAGCCACCATATCCATGAACCAATGCTATCTTCGCATCCCTATCCCTATTCCTCACCATGAAATAGTGGATATTCACGCCGTCATGGGATTCCACGAAATCCTCTTCGACAACAACATCAATATCAACCTTCGAGCTAAAGATCGGCCTACTCCCAGTGAAATCCTCATTAAACATGTAGAGGCTCGATGGTATAGAGAAACTCTCGACAATATAGAATAGATGTCTACTTGTCCACCCAAAGTTCCTGAGTGTAATCGGGACATCTATATCAAGTCTAACCTCACGTAACCCATCATCATCCAACATGTATATATGTGATGAAGCGTGAATAGACCTAATTAAAAATAGCTTATCACTGTATACAAAAGCATTCGATACCGGGTATGTATCTTCCTGGTAGACAGTTGTATATTTACTATCCGATACACCAACCACCCTACCCAGCTTATTCCCATCATAAACGGTCACTAAATGCTTACCACCTAGATATCCAGACGCGAATGCATAGTTTTCCCCCGCATCATACAACAATCTCCAGCCATATGCATCCCCGAACCTACTCCAATAAACCCTTGTCGCCGTCCACCCCCTCCTAACATTAAGATACATCCATCTGAGCCGATAGTCCCTATTCACATACATATGGTAATTAGTTGGTAAACCCTCCCCGAAAACCAATTCCTCCTTATCAGAACCAAGCTCCCTCAGGTAGACTCTATATGCAGGAGGCTTTACACCATCCGGAGTAGGCCTATCCCTATAGGCACGTATATATAGATACCTATTGTTGTCAAGCCAAAAGATTTGTGATAAAAAGTCCCTAAATTCGTATATTACTGAGCCACTATCAACCTCCATGAATCTAAAGAACCCTCTATCGCTACCAGTGGTATAGAATAGGCACATTACGCTTCCATCCCAACTAGGTAGGGCTGCGAGAAACATCACTTCCTTACCAATTTTATCGCTGGAAATAATCTCTATAAGCTCCCCATCATGAGTATACCTGATAACTTTATGGACCTTACCAGTATTCACAAGTATGAAAACACCGTCGCGGAACCCAAATGCATAGTCAACCTTCTCGACATTATAGTATTTACTGATGCCCTCTGCAATAGTGTGCCTCAAATCACCTACTAGTTCATTGAATTCCGCGTTCAAGTTATCAACAAACTCCAACACCTTATTCGATTTAATGTCCTCCATCCACAAATATTCATTGTTATTCATTTTAGACACATTTATTTATAAAATTCTTTTTCATAATTTTAGAGTACATTTTTTATATAAAAATCTTTATATTCATTTACAATTACCAACTATAC
>WAMZ01000156.1 GCA_015522055.1 Candidatus Geothermarchaeota archaeon | reverse complement strand
AGTCTATATAGACTGTCTCATTATCCATAGGGTGTCTCATGGTCCCACTACATAAATATATAAATTATTCCAAATTAATATAGATAAATAATTATCCATAATTTTTATTGCATCCTATTAAAAGCATCGCTGTAAAATTTTGCCGAAAAAATTATTAATCATAGTATTTTTATAATAGGATTGAAGAATACCGATGGCTACTGCTTATGGCTGATGAGTCATGGATCTTGTCGTTGTGGAAAATTTGAGAAAGTTTCTAGGTGGTAGGCTGGTGCTTGATAATATATCTTTTGTGGTGGATGAGGGTGAGGCCTTTTGTCTCCTAGGTCCGAATGGTGCTGGGAAGACAACCACGGTTAGGGTCCTATTAGGTATATATAGACCTGACTCGGGTAGGGTTATGGTGAAGGGGTTGGATGTCCATGAAAATTTATCTGAGGTTAAGAGGGTTATAGGCTATCTCCCCGAGACTCCCTCCCTATATGATAGACTTACTGTGTATCGCAATCTTGAGTTCTATGGACATTTATTTGATATCAGGGGAGGTGAGCTTGATTCTAGGATTCGGGAGGTTTCGAGGCTACTTGGTATAGAGGACCGGCTTAATGAATTGGTTGGTAGGCTATCTAAGGGTCTTAGACAGCGTGTAGCGATAGCCAGGGCTATCCTAAATAATCCTGAGATACTTATCTTGGATCAACCGACCTCCGATTTGGATCCAGGGATGGCTCATTCGATAAGGAGTACGATTAGGGAATTGAATACAGATGGTGGCTTAACTCTGATCGTATGTACACATAATCTGCAGGAGGCGGAGTTTATTTGTAGCAAGGTGGCTATCATCAATAGGGGTAGAGTTGTTGGTTATGGCGATATTAAGGAATTGAAGAGGAGGCTGGTAAAAATACATAAGTTCCATATAGAGACTTTGGACCCCATCAGGAATAAGGTTCATCTATTTAGTGAATTGGATTACGTGATTGGTGCGGAGGTAACATCCGATTATTCAGTTATCGTGTCTCTAAATAGGAAGGACCTTATTTCTGACTTGATTACGTTAATGATTAGCCGCGGTTTGAGGATATTTGAAGTAAGGTATGTTGAGCCTAGCTTGGAGGATGTATATTTAGATCTCGTAGGTGGTCATGGTGAGGCTTGATAAGGCGTGGATAGTTGCTACCAAAGATTGGGAAGAGATATTCAGGAGTAAGATAACCCTAGTATCTGTTATTCTGCCGTTCGTGGTGCCTCTGGCGCTCCCCTTATTCATTATCACTTTATATAGGTATTTCGGGGAGGATATAGGGCGTTTCATATCTAAAAGTGAGTTGGAACTACTTGCAGATGTTTTTCCCAAGCTTAGGGATATTGACCCAAATTATGCGATCATATACTTGATATGTGTATTAGTTGTCCCATTATTATATATCGTATTCTCCCTCGCATCGATCTCCATAGTTACGGCTGATAGCTTCGCTGGGGAGAAGGAGCGTGGGACGATAGAGGCATTATTTGCGACGCCTTTATCTGACTTGGAGCTCTTTATTGGGAAGCTCCTAGCTTCGTTCATCCCATCTATATTACTTACATATTCCTTCTTCATAATCACCGTTATTCTAGTTAATCTGGCTACTCTCGATTATTTCGGTGGGTTTTGGTATCCCCCCGCTGAGGTGGCTGTTGCGGTTCTTATAATTGCCCCACTCTATGCCTTCCTAGGCATGACCCTAGTAATTTGGGGTTCTAGTAGGGTGTCTACCGTTAGGGATTCTAGCAACTATGCTGGAATCCTGGTTATTCCAGTACTAGTATTTGTTATCGGGGTATCTGTGGGTGCGCTGGTTATCAGCCTATCCTATCTAGTAATATTCTCGGTTATACTGGTTATTGTGGATCTGCTAGCACTATACATATGTTACAAGACCTTTGATAGGGAAAGATTAATGATTAGTGTCTAATTCTTGCTGGCTTGAATATAAAAAGTTGTGGGTGGGATTAACCTAGTTCTGCCCCACAATTCAGGCAGTACTTTGAATTCATGGGTAGGTATTTGGCTCCACATTCTTTACACTCTTTTAGGTAGGGTCCATATGGGTATCTTGGGTCTATGCCCTTGGCTATATCGTCTCTAATCATCCTCATCCTCCTGGGCCGTTTCTCCTTGAATGCCCACATTCCCTCCGCGGGCTCGATGGAGCCTAGGTTTAGGCTGAACCATGCCCTGGCCTGCTCCCATGTCAGTGTCCATATAAGGTCTCTCCACCAGTTTAGATGTACCTTGTAGTACCATATGCTTGAGTATGAGAGGTCCATCATCTTATCGATATACTCCTTGACCTTGTCATCGAGTTCATCCTTTGATACAACCTCGTTGACCAACCCCCATTCCTTGGCTGTCTTTGCATCTATCTCTGAGCTGAGCATAACTAGTTCGGCGGCCCTCTTTATACCGGAGTGTAGTGGGAGCCACTGGGATAGCCCACCTACAGATGTCATCCCGACCCTGGGCCCCGGTGATATGAATCTAGCGTAGTCCACTGATATGGCTAGGTCACTGGCGCATACGAATTCGAGCCCCCCTCCGGCGACCGCGCCGTTTATCCTTGCAATCACTGGTTTACCTACATGTAGTATGATCTCCATGAATTTTCCGTAGTAGTATCCCCATTTCCAGAAGTCCGCTGACTTTGTTGTATATTGCTCACTATATTCATGAACATTTCCACCCGTGCAGAAGAATCTGTCTCCTTCCCCAGTTAGAACAATGAATTGTATATTGTCGTCGTTCATCGCTTTCTCAAATGCATCTATCATCTCCTTCAGAGTATCTAGTGTGTAGGAGTTGCCTTCATGTGGTCTGTTGAAGGATATGTATGCAGTCTTGTCATACCAGTCTTCTCTATAGATAATATCTTTATACATGTTGCCACCCATAGATAGCGGTTGAAATGGCTAGTATAATTTATAGTGACTCCGATTTAAATAACATTTATAAATATTATTCTAATTTTGTGGATTAATCCTAATTTATATAGATTAGGTCTGTGGGGTGGTTATGTTGGCTGGTAGGTTGGATGGT
>WAMZ01000155.1 GCA_015522055.1 Candidatus Geothermarchaeota archaeon | reverse complement strand
TTGTTGAGTTGTAGGGTGGGAAAATGTCCGAGTCCAATCTGATATTTGAGGGAGATATAGGGCTTCTAAAGGATATGACTATCGCTGTTATCGGCTATGGTAATCAGGGTAGGGCTCAGGCTACAGTGATGAGGGATAATGGGTTAAACGTTATAATAGGGAATATTAGGGATGAAGCTAGGGAGAGGGCTGAGGCCGAGGGATTCAAGACTTATGATATAGATGAGGCTTGCAAGATGGCCGATATGGCGTTACTCCTAGTACCTGATGAGGTGGCCCCAGATGTGTACAATAAATACATTACCCCGGTGGTTAGGGATAAGGAGTTTTTCATATTGGATTTCGCCAGCGGATACAACGTATTTTACGGCTATATCAAGCCACTACCAAATATGGACGTCATTATGGTTGCACCCAGGATGATAGGTGAAGGTATTCTAAATATGCATAGGCAGGGGAAGGGATACCCTGTTCTGATAGGTGTTGAGCAGGATGTATCTGGTAAGGCTTGGGAATATGCGAAGGCATTGGCCGCAGCCATAGGTGCCTTGAATAGAGAGGGTGGTGTAGGGGTGAGGAGTAGTTTCAGGGAGGAGACGCTGGTTGATTTGATGACGGAGCATACTTGGATGCCTCTACTGACAGCCTCCTTCCTCATCTATTACAAAATTTTGGTCGAGGAGTATAATGTATCTCCGGAGGCCGTTCTCCTAGAGCTATATATATCTGGGGAATTGGCTGAGACAGCGAGGGAGATGGCCACCTTGGGGCTTTTTGAGCAATTCAGGCTGCATTCTAGGACGAGCCAATATGGGCAGCTAACTAGGATAAAGAAGTTTCTGGATACAGATCTCTGGGATATGTTTAGGAGGGAGGCTGAGGAGATAGCGAGTGGAGAGTTTGCCAGGGAATGGACATTGGAGCAGAAATGTGGGTCACCTGTCTTCCGAAGGCTTATGGATGAGTTTAAAAGATCGGACTTCGCCAGGGTTGAAGATAGGCTCTTGAAGGCATTGGGTAGGCGAAGATAATCAACGCATCCCCTATTTACATTCCCTATTTATGCCTATAAATTAATTACTAATCTACTCTTCTATTCGTCCAATATTTTACTCAACTTATCGAGTGTATTCTCAAATGAGCTTGGGTCCCTAGACCTAATTGACTTCCCCGGTATACCAACCCACTGAGGGTATATACCCTCCTCATCCAGTAATTTCTTCAATTCCTCCATGAATACCCCCATTCCCTCTACGAATATTACGTCATCTGGGAAACGGCCTTTCTTAATTGGGTCCTTCCACTTACCTACCCTAGATATCCCACATGTTGGGCTCCCTTCTGCACCCAAGACTGCCTTTATCTCATAGCCCTTCTTCTTGAACCAGACTAGATGCTTAACGATATCCATAGCCAACTCCCTATATCTCTCCCTTATCTTGGGGTGCTCATACGGCTCTTTTGGCATAGGTAGCCTAAATATACCCATTATCGACATCTCAGGGCATGGAATCTGGTAAATACCTACCCCCTTCTCTATGAGTAGCTTGACCACCTCCTCCTCTAAACCTGGATACATCGACAGGCCATCCTCCAACGAATGTACATTCAGTATACAATGAGATACGACTACAATCTTACCACTCCTGGCATCCCGCTCCATAGAATCACCTTGATGAACCTATGATAGATATTTCTTGAACCACTCAATTATATGTTTGATTCTCTCAACCCTATTCCTGGGTTTACCCGTTCTAGATAGGTCATGATTCTCTCCCGGGAATAGTACCAGCCTTGTATCAACACCCAATAACTTTAGAGCAGTGAATAACTGTATTGCCTGGTCAACCCAGCACCTGTAGTCCTCAATACTATGAATTATCAGTGTTGGAGTCCTTATCTTCTTTACGTATTTTAGTGGACTCTTATCCCAATATACCTCAAAATAGTCATCATCCCAGAATGGCCTACCTAACCCGCCGGCTATCTGGTCGGAGTTGAAGTAGAACCCGATATCAGTTGTCCCGAATTTACTTATCCAATTACATATTGAACGCTGTGTAACCGCCGCCTTAAAAATATCAGTATGCCCAATTATCCAGTTGGTCATAAATCCCCCGTAGCTTCCACCAGTAACACCTAACCTATCACGGTCTATAAAATCATACTCCGAAAGTACATACTCAACGGCTTCCATCAAATCCTTATAGTCACGCTCACCATATTGACCACGAATATCCTTGAAAAGCTGGGAATACCCGGTACTACCCCTTGGATTAGTATATATGAGTACGAATCCGGCCGAGGCCAATACTTGGAACTCATACATGAATGAATATCCGAATGTAGTTGCTGGGCCTCCATGTATATATAATATTGAAGGATACCTCGACCCCTCTTTGAAATCCGGGGGCTTCATTATCCAACCGTCTATATACTCGCCATCACTGGCTCTAAACCTGAAGTGTGAAGGTCTTGAAAGCTTCCTTCTCTGTATAATGAAGTCATTGAATCCGGTTAATCGGCTAAACTCTCCATGCATATAAACATATATCTCTGGTGGGTTTGAAGGGTCATGTCTAGTGAATATTATATAATCTCTTGAAACCGAGTAATTCTCAACTGTAAAGTCTCCTTCGAACACTGGCTCGATTACATCACCATCAAGAGAGACACGGTATAAAGCTACAGAACCCCCTTTTGACAATGGGAAATATATGTATTTATCTTTGAATTGGATTGGTCTCGATGAAGACGGGCCCCTTACATCACAGTTAATTGCATTTACTATATCGAGATCTATATCGGTAAGGAGGCTATAATCCCCATTCCTAGTATCTAGACGGTAGAGCTTCCTATGTGTCGATAGGCCGTGGCTGAAATCCTGCCCCCTAAATACTATATAGGCATCTCCGCAGACGGTAAAATCTAAAACCCTTATAGATTCGTCTGTCAATCTTATAGTCTCACCAGAATCTACATCATGGCGGTATAGATGCGTTATATATGGCTTCTCTCTATCGGGCGTCCCAACAAAATATATTATACCCTTCGCGTAACCAAACTCTTCATATGATACATCTATGCCCCCGATATCAAGCTTGATATAATTACCTGAGTATTTGTCCAAAAGATTTAAAACATTCTTTTTGTTATATGTGAAGCCTTTCCCGTTGAACCATATTGGGATGGAATCTATAACCATGACATCCTCCTTCTCCCCAGTCTGCTCAATAAATAATATTGTTCTGCCGTCACTGGATACCCTAAGATTTGATACAGGGTTCTTAGTAGAGTAAATTATTCGGCCTCCACCCCTATTGATATCATATATCTTGATCTCATTAACCTTCCCACCCGACTCCTCCCTAGTAGATAGGTATATTATCTCTTTATCCCCCGGCACCCATTCTGGGAATCTAGGGTTATCCTCACCAACAACTTGATTATAGCTCCAGTCGCTATTATCCATCAGCCATATAGATGATAGGTAAGCATTCTTCTCTAGACTGGGGTGGGTCAAAGTGAATACTGTATATCTCTGGTTATAGGATATTTTGGGGTCGGATACGAGCCTTAATCTATCTATATCTTCAACTTTCAAACCAACTTCCATTTACACCACCGGTATAATCCTTATAATAAAAATTATGTTTTAATGCCATAGGCTATTAAATATGCCTTTCTAAACTATTTTGCTTCAAGTTATCTTCTTCGAAATATATAGTCTTTCCTGACTTAGATTCTGAATTTAAAACATATACCTTCTTTTAATAACTAATATGTGTATAACGATTGTGTGGATTGAATGCCATATTTTAGGAAGCTGGATGAAAGTTGGTTAGGAATCGAGTTGGAATTGTTTAATAGAATTGGTGCTCTACATAGAATCTCTGAGAAATTATCCAAAATGGATATCAATATTGAGTATTTAGAGACTACAGAAGTGTCTCGTGAAATTTATAAATTATTTATGGTTTTAAGTTCCTCCCAACCAATTGATTATAATGTTTTAAAGAAAGAGTTGGTAACTGAAAAGGAGTTTGTGAAGGATGTTATTGAGGCATCAGAGTTTAATAAGATCATCTTCAGCTCAAAACACTACTTAAAAGATCTGGGAGGTATTAGAGCTATACTACTTGAAGAAGGAGCTATGGATGGTTTTATTAGAGGAATAAAGGGGGCCTTAGGTGCTGAAGCTGGGAGCCATTTACTCTACCATATTGGTTTCGGTGTAGGTAGATCCTTGTATGAAAATTTCTTGAAGCATATGAGCCGTGGAGATATGAGTAGGCTATTGGTAGGAATAAGAGCTCTATACCATGGCCTGGGGTGGGGGATGGTCGCTGGCGATAGACTAACTGGAGAAGATGAGTTGACTATAACTCTTTTGGATAATTGGGAATGTTCACTCTATGATGGTATGTCTACAGAGCCTGAAGGATCATTCACAAGGGGGATATTATCCGGTATATTGAGTATTCACAGTGGCAAGAAAGTGGTTGCTGTTGAGAATAGCTGTATTGCTAGGGGAGACCCATTCTGCATATTTAGACTATCGATATTAAAGTAGTGCCGATTCCTCTTGATGAGTAACTCTCTGGAATGTAGCCAGGGACCTACCCAGCTCAACATCATACCCTAGACTCTTTAGACTCCTCTCTATACAAGCTAATATAGCTATTATATCATTGAGGTTCATCATCCCCATATGGCCTACTCTAAAGTATCTATCTCTAAGCCCTTCGAGTATACCACCAGCTACATATACACCTCTACTCGACATTTCACGCCTAAATTCTATTGATGAAATGTTATCCGGTATATATACGGCTGTAACCGTTGACGCAGATACTTCCTCACTGGCCATAGTCTCTAGCCCAATACTCCTAATCGAGTCTCGAAAAGCCTTAGCCATAATCCTATGTTTCTTGTACCATCTCTCGAGCCCATAATCCAGGATCTTCTGAAGAGCCATATTCAATGCATATACTAGATTAACAGCGGGTGTGGCATAAT
>WAMZ01000154.1 GCA_015522055.1 Candidatus Geothermarchaeota archaeon | reverse complement strand
CTCATAAACATAGTCCCAAAAATCCTTACCCCTATTCGATTCAGGCACATAACCCATCGCTAACACTCAATATAATAAATATAATTATGATTATATTCTACAGTATAAATCGCCGGCTTCAGAGATGGACGATGGTAGTGCCGACATCCTTTAGGAGTATATATGGATGGAACTTGATACATATCCGAAAATAGCTGTATTTATCCAAAAATTATGGGTATATATAATGCTAATATAAAACAGCGTTCTCCCTAATTTATAAAAATTAATCCTGCACCATACTCTTCCAAGGGGTATTGGCTGCGGGGGCACTTAGACTGGTAGATCACATTGGGGAGGCTATCAGTTATAATAATAACTATAGTTTTGATTGGAGGGTTTACCGCGCTCTCAGACATCCTATCACCAATCATAGGTAGCTATGTATCTCAAGGAAGGCTAAACTACTCTTACAGTAAGGGGGAGGAGGCTATAACAAGGATAACCTTCAAGATAGACCCCACTCTGGCAGAGAACATAATGATAAAGAATGTGCCAAGTGGATGGAGCTACACCCTAGAAGGGGACACCCTCGTATTGAGTGGAGGCTCCCTCCCACCCGGTGGGTCGGTATCAATAGAATATTCACTAAAGAGATATATCCCACCTGGAGAGCTGCCAGTAACCGCCACGGGCTCCACACTCGGCGGCCAGACGGTCCAGTCAACTGGACGGGTAGTCGTAAGTGAAAACATAATCCTCCTCATAATCTACATCTTCATAATATTGAAGATACCTATACTGGTTGTCCTGGCCGGCATAGGCGGCCTAGCCGTCACATCCCATTTAAAGAAGCCAAGTAAAAAAGAACCAATTCCCAAAAAGGTGGAGGAGAGTGAAGAGAAGTTAGAGAAGCCCATCATACCAGTTAAGGAACCTAAGAAGGAGAAGCAGCTGGGATGCCAATTATCATACAGCTGGTTCCACCAGCTCTTCATGCTGGATATCAAAGCGGACAGTGGCAGGAAGCCCCCGGGAGACCCACTCCCCCTCGAGGCCATAGCCAGCGACTTCCACTGGGTAATAATTGAATGTAGATGCCCAAAGAATCCAAACGCCGTGGCTAGGGAGCCAGTCGGTTTCTATGCCAAGGTGAGGTATGAGTGGACCTTAACTGGAGATGGATTCTTAATTGATAGAACCGACTCCATAAACATGTCCAAGACGGCTAAAGGGAGTCAAATCCTATACATGCCTCCAGACTTAAAGGAGGATGGAGATACAGCAAAAGCAACCATCAAGGTATCGGTATACCATGACGACGAGACTAAGAAGCCCAACCACCCGCCTCTAGAGGCCATTATAAATGTATCGGTGAGGAGGATTATTAGGGAGAAGGGGAAAGATTCGGGTAAACAGACCATCGTAAATGAACACGATACAGCTGACCCAAAGGTAACCTATGTTGTCTACTACTCGGGGGAGATAATGGACTACTATGAATATAATGTAGACATTCAGAAGCCAAAGCCTATAATAAGGGACCCTCCTGAAAAAACCACAGGCCCATGCAAACCATCCTATAAATGGCTTAAAGGATCGGATATTGATGTAAAGATAGATAACCTCCCTATGGATGTAGACAATAACCCAGTGATCGTGGCTCTGGGTGAGTATGTGAGACTGATAGCAAGGGGAAGCGATGTAGATATATTAAAAGTTGAATGCAATCCTGACGGCCAAACATGCAAAGAGCCGTGCAGCGGAGAACTCAAGCTTAACGACCAAATCCTATATATATGGTCAGCCTCAGCTGGTGAGTTCCCACTATCAACTTATCCAGCGGGCGAGGTCATATGGAGAGCCCCTGAGCAGGAGGGGGAGGTGGTAATTAGTGTTGAGGCACTCAACTCCCCTCACCAATACGAAAATACATCGAAGAAGACGGAGATCAAAGTAATGGTTAAGAAACTTGGAATAGACTTGGTGAAAACACCCAAGAATTGGCTACCCGATGCTAGAGCCGGTACGCTGAAGACCAAGACCAAGCTATACATATGTATGAATGGGAAATGGGTGCCGACCAATCGGAAGAGATTCGTAAAGCTCATGCTATATAATGTTTCTGGGGAGAGGGGAGTATGTATGAACTATCCAATATATGCAAACACCAACCCAGACCTATTCTTCTACGAAGAATTAATGAAAGATAAGTATAACCTACTCTTTGACTACACAGAGAGTCGGAACTGTCCCACCGATATACTTAGACGCAATGATAACCCAGGGCATCTCCACCACTATCTAGGGATGACTAGTAAAGAGAGGATAAACGAAGATGATATAGTCGTGAGGTGTGAAGACTATGGTGCAGTCGGCAACCTGAAGGCGGAGGCTGTACACGCTGTATCGATCCCACCAAGGGAGGATATGAATTCAGTACACGACCACTGTAGGGAAGGTAGTAACAGTATAAAAATACCTAGAGATGATAACAATAATGACATTGCCGACATAGCCCCTCAGGATGCTGGTGGGGCCGCCCCTCATCTAGATAATGATAATAATCCAATTGGTGATGGTTATAAAGGAGATGGTTTAACAAATTATGAAGAATATAGGGGCTTCATAGTAGGCGGCGGGCGTCATCCCAAGAGACACATCCGAACCAGTATACATCACAAGGATGTATTCGTATATGACAGATACAATCTGGGTACAGGCTTCTTAAATAAATCAGGTCTAAGAATCCACCTGATATACCTCGCATCACTATTCAATGGTGTGGGATCAAGGATAATCAACTATAACAGAGGTAGACACTCGGGTGGGGCCCAACATGGACTTTGGCTGAAGATAAGCAATAAGCTTCCAAAAGGCGTATTAGGCGTAGCTTGTGGGGACAGTGAACCAGGTCTGCCTAAGACTAGAAAACATATCTGTATAAGTAGCCGGTCGATACCCAAATTAACTTCTAAACAGTTGAAAGCCACCATAACCCATGAACTAGCCCACGGTTTAAATGTATGGCACCATGGAGAAGCTCGTAATCATACATGCTTTGGTCTAAAAAACATAAATAGAGTTGGCGGGGTAACTAGTGGAGACGATACATGTGTAATGAGATATGAAAACTTTGCCTATGGATGGTGTCACGGTATTCTACATTACAGACATTTAACCTACTATGATCCAGCCACCAGGACTTGGAAAGATTCTGCCGGAACAACCTTCTGCACCTCAAACCGAGGAACGGGGGTTAATTCAGTAGGTAAGCATAGAAATGATGCATCTAGAGGAAACTGTATGTCCCAGATTAGGGTTAAGGATTGGTGATAGAGATGACCAAACCATACATTTATATAATGATTGGTGACGACGAGAAAGTGACTGTGTATGACGGGGAGGTATTTTATCTATTCATAAGCATATCTAACCCTGATTCAGTGGAGGACATATACTATAACGAGGATATAGATATGGAGATAAACAGGATTAAAGAGAGTTTTGAAAAGGGAGAGATCGATGAGGAGGAATATAGGGAGATGGTTGAAGAGCTGGAGGCCAAGAAGTTAAAAGTAGAGGCCATAGAGCTTGGTGATATGGAGACACCATGGACCCAACAGATAGAGATTATGCTTATGAAGAATAATGAATGGGTAAGATGCCCATGGAACTTTGTAGAAGTATTTAAAAGCCCACCCGATAATACTGTTAAACTGATTGGAGATACATCGGCAATGGTAAGATACGTATTAACACCTGAAGATGTGGCCAAGATAGAACCCGGGGAGCATAGGTTGATGGCTAGGATCGGTGAAACCTCCTCAAACGAGGTCGTCATCGAGAAAGTTAAGGGTGCTAGAGAAGAGTTTGACGAAAATGCTATAGAGAGGACTGCGACATATTATATCGAGTCCGGCAATTATAAGGAGGCATATTCATTGATAGATAAAATACTCAGTATAGACCCCAACTCGATAGGTGGATTAATGCTATTATCCGAGTATCTTAGTAGGCAAGGGAGGATTAAAGAGGCGCTCGAAACCATGCTAAAGGCAAGGGAGATATTTTACCAGAAATACCCGGATTTATATGAACCGCCTGTGCTCATAGAGAGGAGAATAACTGAATTAATGGCTGAACTATCGGAGGAAGACATTACATAAAAGTAGGTTTCTATTATTGGCTTAAGACCAAGGGAATAACCATATGAATCATTCCAAGATATCAAGATAATCATTAACCTCTAGACAAACATCCCCGGGGAAGTGACTATATACTTATATGTAGATAATAATGTTTAGATAAATTTTAGGTAAGGGCCTTATCTAAATAGAATCCTAACCTAAGTTACTCGCCTGAGGTGGACCGATGCTTGGAGGCA
The DNA here is from genome assembly GCA_015522055.1 of Candidatus Geothermarchaeota archaeon. GTDB lineage: Archaea > Thermoproteota > Nitrososphaeria > Geothermarchaeales > JDFR-13 > WAMZ01. Next base: position 629 of record WAMZ01000154.1, on the reverse strand, counting down.
GATACCTAAACATCAATAATATAAGGATATATCTATATGACTCGTCATGGGAAAAAGAGTATGATAGGGATATATCCCTAATTTTTCTTCACGGCTCACCTGGCCAGATAAGCAACTGGAAATACCAGATAAAATATTTTAAGGAATATTATAGGGTCGTCGTTTATGACCAGCGTGGATATGGCTTGTCAGACAAGCCCAAGGAATGCAGGATAGAAGACTATATTAACGACCTCGACGCCATCATCAACGAAGCTGGACTACCTCGGGAAAAACTATTTCTTATCGGTCATAGCTTTGGGGGGATGGTCGCCCAAGAATATGCCTCACGTAGAGAGGTGGCAGGATTGGTCTTGATCGGCTCCATCGCCAAGTTCAGACCAGACCTCATAGACAAGATTGTATGGAAACTGCCGCCGATATTTTGGAGGAGGCTACTATTCACAGAGAATATACTTACCAGGAGAATGTATAGAAAGATATTCTTCTCAGACGAAACTGATGAGGAGATTTACTTGGAGTTCCTAAGAGATAATAAGGATTATATTGAGGGGCTACCGCCACATGTATTTAGATACTCAAAGTACTATAGAGACTACGACGCATCCAATAGCGTCATTAACATAAAT
>WAMZ01000153.1 GCA_015522055.1 Candidatus Geothermarchaeota archaeon | reverse complement strand
GTAATGCCTAACGACATATGATGACGTAGGAGCGGGGTCCGGGGAGCCATTTATATAGATATAAACTCTATTTCGGGTACTTGGCTTGGCCTCAACCTCAGTATATATACCCTTCTCTAGGCATATCCCAGCGCCTGTCGAGCCCGTCCTAATCGGGTCATCCGACTCAAAGATACTAAAGAAACCAGTTATATGTGATGGAGAATAGGCCTGGACCTTCATAACCATAATCATTAAATATATAGGCTTTAAGCTTATCGGTGGGTGATGAGGCTAGCCACTCGTCTCAAGCAACCCCCACTCCCTTAAACGCTCATAAAGCGTTGTCCTAGATACACCCAGTATCCTCGCGATACTAGCCTTCGGTATACCTTGCCTAAGATACCTCTCAACATCCTTCCTCCTAATATTTTTCCTAGGCCTACCAATATGTTTACCCATCAGACGTGCACGGAGCATACCCTCCCTCGTCCTCTCTATAAGTAACTGCCTCTCCCTCTCAGCCGCCCAAGCCAACACACTTAAAACAAGATCCCTGATACTCCTATCGAGTGTCTGAAGCCAGGACTCCTTACTACTAACAGGTATGATAGGCGCGAACCTCTCAACCTTCCATATGGCATCGAGACTCTCCCTCAATGTACGCCCAATCCTACTAACCTCATATACCAGTATAACATCGGGGGAAACTCTACCCTCCATCAAGTCGGTAAGCATCGCTGAGAAGCCGGGTCTCTTGAATGGGGATACACCCCCCGAAATAGCCTCATCAATATACTCCCTAACCACGACGTAACCTCTCTCAGCTGCAAACCTATTGATAGCCAACCTCTGATTCTCGATACTCTGCTCAGCAGTCGATACCCTAAGGTAGGCTACCGCTGTCCTCCCCTCCCTCATCACCCACCAAGAATTGGGAGGGAGAAATATATATTAATTACTAATGTAACCTAGAAGACGCCACAGATTGATATTATTAGGGTGGGAGGAACAAAAAATTATAAAAATTGGGTTTGGGGGCCTAACCCCCAGACTCCTCCTTAGACTCAGATTCCTCAGATCCCGCCTCCTCGGATTTAGCTTCCTCGGCCTTAGCCTCCTCCTCAAGCTTCTTAAGCTCCTCCTCCAACTCCTTCTCAATCTCCTCAATAGGCTTAGGAGGTGGCGTAGTAGCCAGTGTATACCCGATCCAAGCCAAGATCCCGAACACGCCGGCAACCGCCACAAACCCGGTTATCTGCAGGAGCAGTGTAGACCACTCTGTGAAGAAGACGATATATCCATATAGTACTATTACTACTATGCTTATAACCAATAGGCCGCCGCCAATTATTTGGTCCTTGCTCAATACATCCACCTCACAATATTAAGGAATATCAGTAAATAATAATGAACCACCTCTATTTAATAAAAATTAAGAATCCATTAATGTAGCCATTTAAATAAGCCGACGAAGTAAAACATAGGATTTATAACTAAGTTATACCGATAAATTTTAGACTGCGCCGTCAATGTGATGCCTATGGAGAGCCTTCCCAAGGATGTATTGGATAAGATAAAGCTTTTCCAGAAGATAGAGATCACCGAATATTATATCTACAAGAACATAGCTAAGATGGCGGACGATGAAGATGCTAAGATATTAGATAGGATAGGTGAAGATGAGCTTAGACATTATAACCAGTGGAAAAAATATACTGGTGAGGAGGTCAAGCCTAGTAAATCCATGATCTTTTTCTATACAGCATTAGCCAGAATATTTGGATACACATTCGCACTGAAATTGATGGAGAGGGGTGAGGAGAAGGCCCAAGAAAACTATGAAACCGTCTTAGCCAATGTACCCGAGGCCAAGAAACTACTCGAGGAGGAGATAGCCCATGAAGAGGAGCTTCTTAAACTCGTAGATGAAGAGAGGCTAAGATATATTGGTTCTATGGTTCTAGGCGTGAACGACGCCATAGTCGAATTAAGCGGAGCATTGGCCGGGTTGACATTCGCACTCCAGAATACGTTGCTGGTTGGTGTAGCCGCCTTAATAACGGGTTTGGCCGCCGCACTATCGATGGGTGCATCAGAGTATCTATCTCAGAGGGCTGAGAAGACATTGAACCCCGTTAGGGCTGGCATATATACGGGATTGGCATATGTAATATCCGTAATTATACTTGTATTCCCATACTTCATCCTAAGCCAACAGCTACTCGCCCTATCATGGACACTGATAAATGCGATACTCATAATCGGGCTATTCACATATTATATATCTGTAACGAAAGACTATTCATTCAAACGTGAGTTCAGGGATATGGTATTACTTAGTATGTCTATCGCATTCATATCATTCCTAATCGGGACACTAGCTAGGATATACTTCAATATAGAAATATAAAAAGGAGAGGTTATTGAGATAAACCTACTTTACAACTCTATATCTAATTCTCTCGATCCAGTCGGGAGTACTCTCAGCCACGAACTCCTTGACAAGCTTAACAGCATTCACACAGTCCTCCAGACTCAGCACCTCGACAGGCGAATGGATATATCTCGTTGGTATAGAGACGACCCCAGCAGGTACACCCTCCTTATTTAAAGCAATTATACTTGCGTCGGTCGTGCCACCAGATAAAACCTCAAGCTGATACGGTATCTTGAGGCGCTCAGCAATCTCAACCAACCTATTCTTTATGTGGGGGTTCGCGATTATACCCGAGCCAGCCCTGCCATCCATAACAGTTATGGATGGGCCTCCACCTACTTTAGAGAGCTGGTCCTGCTCACTTACGCCGGGTAGGTCGGCGGCTATCGTGACGTCAAGCGCCAATGCTATATCAGGCGATATAGAGAATGCCGATGTCCTAGCCCCCTTAAGCCCAACCTCCTCCTGCACCGTCGCCACAGCATAGAAATCAACGGGGGGATCCTCGACCTCCATCAGTACATGGGCTAGCACAGCTAGACCCACTCTATCGTCGAAAGCCTTACCAGTGACTATATTGTTTAGCGCGAGTCTCTCCACCGTCCTCTCAATAACTATGGGTGACCCAACCTCTATACCGAGCTTCTTAACCTCCTCATCCGACTTTGCCCCAATGTCTATATATAGCTTCTCCAGCTCAGGGACCTTCTTAGCATCCTCCGGTTTCAAGATATGTGGGGGGATATGCCCAACTACTCCTCTATGCACCTCTCCATCCCTAGCCATAATCAAAACCCTCTGGCCTGGCAATATAAGGGCGTTCCAACCACCGACCGGCTTGAAGTAGATGAAGCCAGATTTTGATATATGCGAGACCATCAGGCCTATCTCATCCATATGCGCCGCGATCATAAGTCTACGTCCAGATTCATCCCCAGATTTCTTAAATATCACGTTTCCCAGTGAATCGACCCTAACCTCGTCAGCATAGTCCTTCAAACTGTCAATAACGATATTCCTGATGTCGTCCTCGAAGCCAGCAACACCAAATGCCTCAGAGAACCTCTTCAAAGTATTAAAAATATCTCCTAACCCAGCCATACAACTCACCAGATTAACACATTATTATATATATCCTTAGATGATGCGGTGTATTAAATATTTCAGATCGGGAGTAGAACCTTGAGAAAAAGGGGGTGGGGTGGTGCGAGTATGACAAGAGACTATTAAATAACCTTCTGAAGCCTATTATCTACATCATCCCAATTAACTACCTTCCACCAATTCGTTACATAACTCCCCCTGTCATTCTTATACTGTAGGTAATATGCATGCTCCCATACATCGAGGGCCAGTAGTACCTCTGAACCAGCAATATGCATCAAATTATGCTTCTCAACCTGGACAACGAGAAGCTGTTCTGATAGTGGATCCCATACAAGCAGGCCCCATCCAACACCCTCTACAGTCTTACTCGCTGCCTCGAACTCCTTCTTGAAAGCCTCGAATCCACCGAAGAACTCATCTATCTTATCGCCTATAAGGCCACCTGGAGTATTATCCTCGGTTGGGGGCTCCATGTTTGGCCAGAATATAGAGTGGAGGATATGTCCATTTAGGTTGAAACTTAGGTCCCTCAGGGTAGCCCTGATATCCAGCTCAAGCTCACCGCGCCTATACTTCTCAAGCTTATCGATAGCAGCATTAGCCTTATTGACATATCCCTGATGATGCTTGTCATGGTGAAGCCTCATAATGGTCTCTGATATCACCGGCTCCAGAGCATCATAATTATATGGCAATGGAGGTAAGGATACACGATTCATAATAATCACTAATACAACACTGTTATATAAATAAATATATAAATATGGAGAGGCTAAAGTCAATACGATATACATTAAAATAGACAAATTGAATAAGACGCACTACTAAACCTTTTTAACTAGCATATTAATTAGGTCATGTAGCTCATTGAATAATACATCTATATCCTCATCTGTTATATGCCCCATGTGTCCAATCCTAAATGTCTCATTTTTTAGTGGGCCATATCCTTTAGCCACCTCTATACCCCTCTCCCTCAATCCGTAATAAATATCGTCTCCCTTCACGCCTTTAGGGGTGTATACCGCCGTTATGGTGGGGCTCTCATAACCCTCCCTGGCAACAAGCCTGAGCCCCAGGTCCTTTACACCACTCCTTATACGCTCAGCCCTCTCCCGATACATCCTGAACCATCTATCCTTACCCATCTCCCTAATCCTCATGAGGGTGGCCCTAAGCCCTAATACTTGGGGGATGGGTGGCGTACTAGGTGTGCTCCTAGCCTTATCCAAATATTTCACGTATAGGGGGATATCGAAGTACCATCCCCTATCCCTCACCTCACCAGCCTTCTCAAGGAATCTATCGCTGAAAGCGGCGAAGGCGAGTCCGGGCGGTACACCGAAGGCTTTCTGACTACTACTGAATATGAAGTCAGCCTTTATCCGCCTTAGATCTATGTCGACTGCACCCATCGATGAGACCGCGTCCACGAATAGCATTACATCGTATTTTTTAATGGTATTATATATTGCCTCGAGGTCGTTAATCACGCCTGTTGATGTCTCGTTATGGGTAACCGCCACCGCCTCCACCTCTGGATGCTGGGAGAGATATTTATCAAGTATCTCAATGTCTATGGGCTCGCCTAACTTAAACACCAGCTTCAATGCCTTCCTGCCGTTGGTCTCGACGACCTCACTATAACGCTCGCCAAATGCACCTATCACATTCACCAATACAGTCCCCCCAACCGATACACCATTCCTTATAGATGCCTCCATTAGACCTGAGCCACTCGATGGAGTCAAGATTACATGGCCATCTGTGTTGAGGAACCACTTTAGCAACTCAATAGTCTCCATATGTATATCCTGATACTCGGGGCTCCGATGGCTAAACATCTGCCTAGACATCTCCTCCAATACCCATGGGAAACAAGCCACTGGCCCAGCCGTGAACAGCCTCATAAAGGATCACACATATAATTTTATTCCCGATACACAGTTAAAACTATGACTTGTCCCCAGTATAGCTGGCCAATATTTCCGAGAAGTCTAGAATATAATCTTGATGGCCCGCGGCCCTCCGAAGATTAGCTAGACATATTGGACATAATACAATTACTTTATCTGCACCGGTTTCCCTAAGCATCTCCAAACGTCTACTAGCGATATTCGCCGAGAACTCAGGTGAGAGAGATTCTATTGGGCCTCCGCAGCAGTAGGTCTCAAGCCTAGCGAATCTAGGCTCAACATATTTAATGCCATATCCCTTGAGGATATCTCTATATATTACCGACTTCTTGAGAGCCCTTGCATAGTAGCATGGGTCATGTATAACATAAATTGAATCAGTTTTATTATCAACATGGCTATTACTATTAGTTGCCTTTATAAGGTCAATATAGGGATATACTTCAAGGCTGTAATCATCGATATATTTGGGATAGACTTCTTTAAGCATATATGTTGTATGGGGGTCAATGGTTACGACTTTATCTACACCAACCTCCTCTAGCCGCCTATATACTTTGTAGGCATATATACTTAGATCGTCCTCTAGACCAAAGTCGTGGAGAAGCGTCCCAGCATACACATCTAAACCAGGATTATAATAAATATCTACACCCGAGTTCACTAGAAGGAGGTAAATTGACCTAATTATTTGGTGTGCATGCCTAACCCTATCACCATCAACTTTTGAGAAGAGCCTAGAAATATCTATTAATCGATTGAGCTTGCTACCAATATCGAGTAGTATCGATTTATTAAGTCTAGAGAGTCTTGATACCATACTCTCGATGTATGGGGTCATCTGGTACATAAGCCCGGTGAAGAATAGATATTCACCCTCCCCATCTACATTCAAGCCCTCTATCCATCCGAGCCTCGCCCACCTACTCAGGTATATCGGGGTGCCACGCCTAACTATGTTATCCCTTATTATTCTGATAATTTGGTTTTTGTTCTTAACGTGTCTCATGGACATCTCTATACACCATCCAGGATCATCCTAAATCTCCTAATGTCCTCCGCGATATCTATACCGGCTGGGCACTGGTAGGTACATGCCATACATAGAAGGCATGTATAGATTGATTCGATGAGTGTCTCGCTATATATGCCTTCGCGTAGGTAAGTTATTATTAGGTTGATCCTACCCCTAGGCCCATATATCCTATTATTGGATTCTACATCTATAGTGGGGCAGACCCACTCACACATCGCACAATAGGAACATTTCAATACGTCTCTCAGAATATCACGTTTAATATCTTCTAGCCCATCCATCTGCCTACACACTCGGCAGCATCTTATCCGGATTCAAGATATTTTTCGGGTCGAATATCTTCTTTATCTCATGCATCAATCTTAACGCCTTAAGGCTATTCTTGGATCGGAAGCTCATGATAAGCCCGTCCTTCTTGACCGTGCCTATCCCATGCTCAGAACTGATTACTCCACCCAGTTCAATGGCCATCTCCATAATGTCCAGTACGAATTTGTTGAACTGCTCCATCTTATCCCTCTCACTCTCCCTAATCCACACGACTGGGTGGAGATTTCCATCGCCGACGTGCCCGCCTAGAACCATAGGGAATCCATATTTATCCGATATATTCCTCAATCTTCTCACGGCCTCTACCAGCTTTGTAGGCGGCACCGATATATCTTCAACAAATATATATGGCTTCTCCTCATCATCCCTAAGCCCCATAGAGGCCATCTTTATAGAGGCTGGATATAGATTCCTCCTAATATCGAAGATACCCATATCCTCAGCCTCCTCCATCGTCAATGCAGAATATATTTTATTCGCCCCAGCCTCGTCATAAATATGTACTAGGGCGTCCCTAACTCTCTCGGCAGCCTCATCAACCGTCGATACACTGGTTATGAGGAGATGCCCTTCCCCGACAACCTTAGAGCCCAACGTCTCTACCGTCATCTTAGCGGTAGCGTCATCCACGAACTCCATGATCAAGACATCTAACTTACTCTTCTTAATCTCAACAACACAGGCCATGAGATCCTCAAGATCCCCAAAGAAGCCAGCGACAGTTACGACTCTCTCTGGAGCCAATGTTATCCTTAGAGTCGACTCAGTAACAAGGGCAAGTGTACCCTCACTCCCAACAATCAAGCGGATCAGGTCATACCCCTCTCTATTCTTGGTTGTCTTACCACCAAGCCTCAATACAGTTCCATCTTCATCTGGAAGAACAACCTCGAGGCCGAGGACCCAATCCTTCATAGTACCGTATTTAGCGCCCATCATCCCTCCAGACCCACTGTTTATCGCCCCTCCAACAGTGGCGCTTTTAATGGATGCGGGGTCTATAGGAAACATATAGCCATCCCTCCTCAAAACATTATTCAGCTCTATTAGGCGTACACCAGGCTCGGCAACCACATATGAATCGACATAATTGATTTCCTTGATCTTCCTCATCCTCATGAAATTGACGACTATCCCATCCTCTCTAGGTGTGCTCGATCCAACAATCTCGCTGGCAGACCCCTGCGGATATATCTTTAAGTCATTTTCATAGGCATACCTAGCCAACTTCGATACATCCACCGTCGACTCTGGGAATACAGCAGCCAATGCGCTGCCCTCATAGTAGACTGCATTTTTAGAATATAGCTTAATAGTTATTGGGTCGGTGGATACCTTATCCTCCCCAAGGAGCTTTATGAGCTCCTCTATATGCCTATTCAATGGTATACACCTACTAAAATCTATATCACAATAATCCACTAATAATCTTCGTTTAGACAATACTCTATAATTGGCATCGATTGGTATAGACGAGGCTCAAAATATAGCTCAGAGGTTAATTAATTATTTTATAGCCAAGGCTTCTCGGTGTGAATATGGTGTGGAGGAGTAGGGAGCTTATCGAGGGGTGGGAGAGAGCCCCCCATCGAACACTATTAAGGAGGCTTGGCCTAGATGACGACGACTTTAAACGTCCATTCATAGGTATAGCTAACTCATGGAACGAGATCGTCCCTGGACATATACATCTAGATAGGCTTGGCGAAGCGGTGAAGGAGGGGATCAGAGAAGCTGGTGGAATACCATTCCAATTCAATACCATAGCAATATGTGATGGGCTTGCCATGGGGCACGAGGGTATGAGGATGCCCCTACCGAGTAGGGAGTTGATAGCTGACTCCATCGAGCTTATGGTCGAGGCACATAGATTCGATGGGCTTGTATGCATAGCGTCATGTGACAAGATTATACCCGGCATGCTAATGGCGGCAGCCAGACTCAATATTCCGACCATATTCGTCCTAGGAGGAGCGATGATGCCTGTCAAGGCAGCTTGGGGCATATTCAAGGATAAATATGTTACACTCGCGAACATATTTGAGCTATCAGGATTATTGAAGAGCGGTAAGATAGATGAGAAGGAAGCCAAGTACCTGGAGAAGCTGAACGCCGTGGGCCCAGGTTCATGCTGTGGATTATTCACCGCCAACACCATGCAGATACTTACCGAGACCATGGGGCTAGCCCTACCATATAT
>WAMZ01000152.1 GCA_015522055.1 Candidatus Geothermarchaeota archaeon | reverse complement strand
GAAAGTAGGTTTGCGGTCAGCCGTAATATGTAGTACGACTATATAAATCTATTACATTTGTTCATTGATTATCATAAAGTTATCATTTTTCGGTGCATCTATACTAATAGAACCTATCTGCTCTAGATGACTGCCCATATTTCGACATCATGTTGAGAATAAATCCGGCTACCCTCTTTTTTATACAGATTAAGTAGTTCCCTAAGTTTTATGTACATATCCTATCATGTCTTCAAGTTTCTTAAACCCTTCATTATCCATGTATCTTTTTATTCCCTCTACGACTTCTTTAGCTATTCCCAATCCCCTAATAGTTATTGATGTTCCAATTCCGATGGCTGAGGCCCCTGCAAGAATAAATTCTACTGCATCCCTCCAGTCTTCAACTCCACCTGTGCCAATTATACTAGCCCTATATTCTGCATATATTTCGTATATTATCCTAGTTGCTATAGGGTGTATTGCAGGACCGCTTAATCCACCATATATATTCGATAAAATTGGTCTCTTTGCATACACGTCGATAGCTATCCCCCTAACCGTATTGATTGCTGTAACTCCATCGGCACCCTTATCCAGAGCCCTCCCAACGACATCCATGTAATTATCGCTAAGCCCTATTTTTATAAATAATGGCTTCGTTATCGAACCTTTTATATCACCAACTATCTTGGCTACATATATAGGGTCATGCCCAATCTCCATACCCATCTTCTTAACATGGGGACAGCTGAGATTAAGCTCAACAGCGTCTGCCCCCGCCTCATCGGCATATACAGCCATTCTATGAAATTCATCTACACTTGATCCGGCGAGACTAACTACTATTGGAACCCCAGGGACCTTAGCATTCTTAACTATATCCTTAATAGCGATATAACCCGGGTTTGTTAAACCAACAGCGTTAATCAGTCCCGCCTTAACCTTAGCCACTATCGGTGTCTTATACCCTTTACGTGGCTCGATAGTGAAACTCTTCGTAGTTACAGCTCCAAAGCCAGAATATGCAGCTCTCCTTAGTAGCGAAGCCTCATCACCCAGAATTCCAGATGCCAATACTGTTGGGTTACTCAGCTCTAATCCAGCGACGTTAATCTTTAGCCTAGGCATGCTCAGCCACCTCATAAGATGAATTCCTTAGCTCTTCAACCGTGAATACAGGGCCATCCATACATACTAGTAAGCCTGTTCCCTCGATTACACAGGATCCACATAATCCTATCCCACATTTTACTATCCTCTCGTAGGATAGCTGGGCATCTATCCCGTGCTCCAACGCCATCAGATACAACTTATCTAGCATCGGCTCGGGGCCGCAGGCCAATAAAATATCATAATCATCTATTATATTGGCTACATAGTCTGTAACCATTCCCTTAATTCCGGACGATCCATCCTCGGTGACCAATACAGCGTCTATACCTATATTCTTAGCCTCATCATAGAATAGGGACTCTCCCCTCATCTTAACCCCCTCAACATATAAGATTTCCCTCTCCATTAGTGTAAGCCTTCTCGCGGCATAGATTATAGGTGCGGCCCCATACCCACCTCCAATCAGTAGATACTTACCCTCCCTCTCTAGATTAAATCCTCTGCCGTAGGGTCCTCTGATATATAGCTCGTCACCCACATTCATATTTATAAGCGCCCTGCTCGTCTCCCCAACGGCCTTGATAGTTAATCGCATATAATTGTGGCTGGAATGGGATGGGCTGATGGGTATCTCCTCATAATCCGGGAGCCACACCATAACGAACTGGCCGGGTGCAACCGTTAAATTATAGTCTAGCCTTAGGGTCAGGGACTTTAGGTCATTGGTATGGATGGCTATTGAATTTACCCTAGCCCTAACATAGCTACTCATTGTTTAATCACCAGTCGAGACCGGTTTTGGCCTAGCCCCCAATAAATTCTTGATATTGACTCCATATCCATTCTTGACGTGTGCCTCCCCATCGATATACACGAATCTACCCCTAACTATTGTGCAATATACCCTTCCAACCACTTTCATTCCATCGAATGGGCTATGTTTAGCCTTGGTCTTGAATCCGCTAGGGTCAACAGGGTATTCACCATCCATATCGTATACCACGAGGTTAGCTAATTTTCCCGGCTCTATAGTCCCTAGAATATCATCAAGTCCCAGAATCGCAGCTGGTTTATATGAATATAGTCTAGCGACATCCCATAATGTTAATAGTGCCCTCCTATATAGGGTCATCAATATCGGTAATGCAGTCTCCAACCCCGGGAATCCACCCTTACCATCGTGACCCATCTTCTCATCAATCGTATGTGGGGCGTGGTCGGTGCTTATTGCATCCAATGGGCATTGCTTAATATTCTCTAGGAGAGACTCCTGTATATCTTTGGGCCTCAGTGGCGGATGGACTTTATAGTATATCCCCTTATGTTGGTCACTATTTAGGAGTAGGTAGTGGGGGCATGTATCGGTGGTTACGTTACTTTCACCTGTCTGTGCAAGGAAAATCGAGTTTACCGATGTTAGGTGGGTTAGATGTAGCCTAAGCCCCAGTTTTACAGCCTTCTCACGGAACATCGATATAGCTTTGTATTCACTCGATAGGCTCCTGACCCCCCGTGACATGTCACTAGGATCCTCTGGATGCACGACAGTCAAGATATTTTTATTGGCATTATAACGAAGTATATCGCTTAGATGGGGGTTGTCATAGTCTTGGGGGTAGATCTTCATACCCACAGCCAGCTCCTCATACCCCTCCAACTCATCTAGGCTTTCTGGTACACCGTAGTAGAGGCCATAGTCTACAATCGCTTTGGATGAAGCCACCGCCTCCCTTCTCCTCAGCACCTCCAACCGATTATTCCTAGGTCTGGTATTCGGCATATCTACTACTATACAGACTCCCCCAGCAGCCGCTGACAATGTACCAGTATAGAAATCCTCTTTATACGACTGTTCAAAATCCCTCATGTGGACATGTAGGTCGATCATCCCTGGGAGTATAACCATGCCGGGCTTGTCAAACTCTATTACCTCCCCAGTTGGGGCCTGCTTCGATATATCCGTTATCCATCCATCATCTATCTTTATATATACATTTTCAATTCGGTCCCATAGTAAAGCCTTCCCATGGATAATCATCCCTATCTACCCTCCATGAACTGCCTGAGTATATCCTCTTTATATGTATGCCTCTCACAGTATTCGCACCTCAATATTATCGGGTCCTCCGAGACGAGTCTAAACTTCGGTATAGCCGTCTCCCTATCCTGGTTCGATATGCAGTTTGGATTCGCACATCTAATAATATTCTCGATAATCTCCGGAATCTTAACCCTCTCCTTCCTAACCACTTTATAGTCTCTCACGATGTTTATCGTTGCCGTAGGCGCTATCAAAGCGATCATGTTAACCTCATCGGCGGTTAGCTCGAGCCCCTCGACCTTCACGATATCCTTCAACCCCATCTTTGAACTTGAAGTATACATGATTAGAGCCATCCTATTCTCCCTACCTCTGGGTAGCCCAAGTATCCTAATAACATTCAAGGCGTTTCCAGCTGGAATATGGTCTATAACCGTCCCATCCCTAATCTTCCTAACTAGAAGCTCGGAATCCATAGCCAATTTCATCACCCCTTTATAACCAATTTTAGTAGGGCCATCCTAACCGGTACACCGCATCTAGCCTGCTTAAAATAATATGCATATTCAGTATCGTCTACATCGGTGGATATCTCATCAACCCTGGGGAGGGGATGCATAACCATGAGTGAGTCCCTGGCATTCCTAAGTAAATCCCTATCGACTATATAGCTACCTCTAACCCTCTCATACTCCGCTGGGTCGGGGAAACGCTCCTTCTGAATCCTAGTCACATATAATACATCCAGCTCACCTATAACGGATTGCAAGTCACTGGTCTCGAGTAACTCGATATTCATCTTCTCAAGGTCAGACTTAACCTCATTCTTAAGCCTAAGCTCCTCTGGTGATATTAAGTATAGCTTGGATGGTTTAAACATAGCTATGCCGTATATGAAGCTTGTTGAGGCCCTGCCGTATTTAAGGTCACCCAATACACCTATATTGAGGCCCTCCAGCCTACCCCTATATTTCCAGATCGTATATAGGTCTATTATTGCCTGGGTTGGATGATGGTGTGTCCCATCCCCTGCATTAATAACCGGTGCTTCAGCTATGTCAGCGGCATATTTTGCAGCACCCTCAATTCTATGCCTAATGACTATTGCATCGGCATATCCATCGAACATTCTTATAGTGTCCCCCAAGGTTTCTCCCTTCGCTATAGAGGTCCTGATGACGTCTGAGAATACTAGGCATGAGCCGCCCAAGCGTGACATGGCCGTCTGGAAGCTGTACATAGTCCTTGTACTGGGCTCAAAGAAGAGTAGGGCTAAGACGCGGCCCCTCAATTCATTTATATATTTATCCATATTCTCCTCGATCTCCCTAGCCAATCCAAAAATCCGATATAAATCATCCCTAGAAAGATCTAGGATAGAAATTATATCCCTACCTCTCATCTTCACACACCCCCTATATATTCCATGACTTTTCTATATTGGGTGGGGGGTATCCTCCTATCCTCATACAGTATCTTAAAGATGTTGATTACATCCGTTATCGATATGAGCTCGACACCCATCGTTTTAAGCCTCGCTCTACCTCCCTGTAGCCTATCGATGAAGGAAATGGCGTAATTTACTATACCGCCTTCCTGCCTCACCGCTTCAACAGCCCTGGCGATACTACCTCCGGTCGTGACTACATCTTCTATTATAACGGCTTCCGCCCCTCTATTCAGTACACCCTCTATAAGCCTACCAGCCCCGAAATCCTTCCTTTTCTTCCTAACATATACCATAGGTACTCCAAGTTCATGGGCTATTACCGCGGCTATTGGGATACTTCCAGTCTCGATACCGACGACTACATCGAATTCAGGTATCTCCATCAGCTTCTCAGCATACCTTCTAACAACCTCCATAAATATATCTGGGTACGATACTATCCTCCTAAGGTCTAGGTAATATGGACTCTCCACACCAGAGGTAAGGATGAATCTACCGAATTGTATCGCCCCTATCTCAAACAGCCTGTTAACCAACTCCCTGAAACTCGTCAACGAACCCACCTTAGAATCTTATGTAGCTCAGCCGCCTTCGAGGCTGGATCATCAGACCCATATATTAATCTACCGATTATCTCGAAGTCAGATCCATGCCTAATAGCCTCCCCTGGCTCTGCTCCCTGTGGCCCGATACCCGGCGACATGATAACCGAGTCGTAACCAAGTTCACGGGCCATCGATATGTATTTAGGGAAGGTGGCTGGTAGAACCATACCATCTACACCTACATCCATCGAGAGCCTGACCAAATCCTCGAACCTCTTATTAATGTAGTCCTCAGCACCCGGATGCGACATGGCTACAACAGATACGATACCGATACCAATATCTCTAGCTTCAGATACAGTTTCCTCTAGACCCTTCTCCCTACCGATGAATGAATGTACTATGGCTCCGTCGAACCCGAGCTCCCTAAGCCTCCTCAAGACAAGACCATTTACATATGCTATATCGGCCAACTTCAGATCCGCTATAAAAAATACGTTCCATTCATACTCATTAAGCAACCTGTATACAGCCTCAGGACCAACCGCGAGTATCGTCGGAAGCCCTATCTTGACACCAGCAACATGTCCAGCTACACCATTTAAGAGCCTCAATAGCCTCAGGAATAAGTCCATCTCACTGGCTCTAGAATACTGTGTCGTCACATCCAATGCAAATATTATACGAGAATCCTTTTCCTCGGCTATCGCTATCATCCTATCTCTGAAGGATTCCAATGATGCCCTACACTACTTAATTGAGAAAACCGTATATATAATTTCATTACATAGCTCTGAAAATTAATGGATATGGCCTTAGGTAAGGTGGAAAATGAATATATTCATAGATGCCCTGATAAGAAGGGATAAGTTACGGCGTAGCCTGAGGGACATGTTAGATAGTGAATTGTTGGTTAGGGCGGAGAAGGATTGGCATGCAAAGAGGAGGCCACGACAATGTGGACTAACCATACATACTGGTGTCGGATGCCCATACCAATGTAGCTACTGCTACATATATAGCATGGGCTTCCCAAGGAGGATATCGAGATATCCATTACCCCCATTGGGAGTTATCTACGCAATCCTCTCAAACCAATATTTTATACCAGGTAAATATGGAACATTCCTAGCACTCGGCTCCGTAACCGAACCATTTCACCCCCTAACAAAGAAATATACGATTAAACTGATACAAAATGTGAAGAGGATCTTAGGCAACCCGACACAAGTATCTACAAAGGCCTATATTAGTGATGAGGATGCGAGAGATTTGGTGGATACAGATCCAGAAATTAGTATATTATATACCGTAACTACCATAAAATACTTTAAAGAATTAGAGGAGTATGCCCCCACACCTAGTAAGAGATTCGAGTCTATGGAATATTTAACTAGCCGTGGCCTACATACCACACTATTCATAAGGCCAATTATACCGGGCATAACCGATATAGATAATTTGGAAATATTGAGACTAGGGAGATACGCCGGTGTAGATAAAGTAGTCTATGGTACCCTTAGGGTTAACAGGGATATACTCTCCAGCCTAATGAGAAAATTGGATAGGAAAGTCATTGACAAGATAGTTAGAGGGTTAAATGTGAAGAAGCTCAGCAATAAGCAGATATATATCAAAGCATTGGACATTAAGAATAGATTGATTAGAGAGGCGATGGACATGGGGTTTAAGGTATATCCAAGCGCATGTTCTGCGAATATAGACTCGATACGATTATCATGCTATATGTGTAAATTTGGGCCATGTGGAGATATAAACAATCTCCCGGCAATAGATGAAAGCGACATATTAGATTTAATGGAGTATCTAGGTATAACGGCTAAGAGAGTCAAAATAAGCATAATGGATAATATTATTGAGATATATGGATACGATAGAGAGTTTAAAGATCGGAGTTTTGAGTTAAAGAATGTCATTAAAACCATATCCAAGAGGGACGTTGCCATTAGATATAAGCATTAAAATGAGATCTAACCCAAACCACTACTCAATTTGTTTAATAGTCCCAGACCATCATGGATTATTTTTCCATTCCTTAGAGCCTCTTTAATTATGACACTCCCGTGTCTATAAGACCCCTTAAACTCATCGGGTGTTAAAGGTATTAAATTAATAGGGAAATTTGGGTTCAATTCATCGATCAGCTTATTTATCCTCCTGAATAGATTGTCCTCATCAAATTTCTCGAGAATTAGTATGAGATCAAAGTCACTCCAGATATGATGGCGATCAACGGCTCTACTACCAAACAATATTAATGTGAATTTACCCCCATATTTGTCAAATAGCCTATCTATGAACTTAACAAATCCTTTCTTAAACTTTTTCTCTGACTCTAACCTATATTTTAGCCATTTCCTCCACATATTTTATCACGCTCTCAGCGCAACCAATCAATTTCTTTGATAGCCATTCGTCATAATATTTAATTGGATCAGGCCCCAGATCTGGATAACTGGAGGCCGAATAATGTGGCTCAAGCTCCATGCAGCATCTCCTAATATTAGTCGGGACTTCGTATCCAAGTATATTTAGTTGTTCCAATAACTCGGTTAATACGTGTGTATTCATTGGTGACTAGCCACTTCCCTCAATTAATGCTTTCAATGCTTTATCAGCGGCCTGATGGGCGTGGAAAGCCGCTATGTTATATGCCTCTAACT
>WAMZ01000151.1 GCA_015522055.1 Candidatus Geothermarchaeota archaeon | reverse complement strand
TTATAATACAGTATATCTAGGGAGGCCTCACCCTCCACATGACCACCCTTGAGAAGGACGGCATCAGGACCCATCTTAGCAATCTCCCGTGCAGCCTTCTCCATATCCACTATATTCCTAATACTCATACCCAGCATACGCTCAGCCTCAAACCTATTAGGTGTTATAACCGTTGCCTTAGGCACAAGCCTACTAATCAAGGACTCAATAGCATCATCCCTAAGTAATTGGGCCCCACTCTTGGCCACCATCACCGGATCAACAACCAATGGAAAAACGAATCTATCCATAGCACGCGCCACTGCCTCGATAATCTCACTTGAGAACAGCATACCAGTCTTACCAGCATCTATACCAAGATCCTCATAAACAACCCTAATCTGCTCAACAACCATATTTGGGGGCAATGCATGTACAGCCGTAACCTCATAAGTATTCTGGGCTGTAATCGCGGTGAGTGCAACCGTTCCATGGACATACATCGCCGCGAATGTCTTTAGGTCAGCCTGGATACCCGCCCCTCCACCAGAGTCACTACCAGCTATAGTTATTGCCACAGGCATCTTCGACTCCATCCCAATCATCTAACCACCTCCAATACCCTCCCAAGAATCGAATATACAAGGAATGTAGTTATGAATGATGGCAGTGTAGCACCAATAACTGGATAGATATAGGCGAAGAAGTAATATGCCACGAAGCCAATCACCCAGCTAACCAGTGCAGGCAGCTTCACCCCACTATCACTATAAAGCTCCGCATCACTATATCTACCTCCCTTAACGACGAAGTAGTCTGCAAGGAGTATCGACACCACCGGGACAAAACTAGCCCCTATCAATAGTAGAAAGTTCTCATACTCCACAATAGGTATGGTCAACCCCAAAATAATACTTACTATGCCTACGGCAGCCACATATATATGCCTACTAATCCTCTCGTTAATATTCTGTAGAGATACCGAGGCCGAGTATACATCAGCAAACGCATTATCAGTCTCATCCACCAATATAAGGAGGAGTGCAAGCTGACCAAAGAACAATGTAGCTATACTCCTTACAACAGTCTCACCCGGATATATAAAGTACAGGGCCGCCCCAAGCGAATAGAACCAGAAGTTGGATGTAGTGTATCCCACGAAAGTCCCCTTAAAACCTTCACCATAGCCCCTCGAAAATCTATTATAATCAGATACAAGAGGCATCCATGATATTGGCATAGCAATAACTAAATCCAATGCTAGCAGGTAAGTCGATAAGTTACTACCACTATATAGAGGCAACTCAACTCCACTACTCAATAAACTATAGGTAATATATATCGTTGATAAGTAAACCAGCCAAATAGCAAATTTCTCAAGCCATTCCCTAACAACCCTCAATGGCCCCCAAACAGCCATCAATATCGCCAATACACCAAAGAATACAATCCATATAGGTCCACTCCCCTCAATACCACTAATAGACTCGGCTGCATCACCCATTATAATGATCTCGAATGTGGTCCACCCAATCAACTGAATTATATTCAATACAGTAGGTAGATAGGAGCCGAACAACCCAAAGGAGGGGCGTAGTGATACCATAGTAGGAACCCCTTCACGCTCCCCCACCACACCAGCCAAAGCCAATAACAAGCTACCAATAATCGATCCCACCAAAGCTATCAAAGCCGCATCCAACATACCCAAACCAAATCCATAAGCCTCACCGGGCATTGTCAGGAATTGACCCGCCTGAAGAACGAGTAAACCAACGCCAAGGCTACTCCATAATACGAAGAAATCGAGTTTACCCATCACCCTATGACTAGCTGGAACCCTCTCTATCCCCCACTCCTCAGGCGCCTTAATTTTAATCGGCATACATGTCACCGCACAAAACTGACGACATGGCATTTTATATACTTTTTTAACCCAGTTAAAGAATATATGTATAAATTAACTACCATGGGTATACTTATCAAATTAGTGATGACAACTTTATAACATAATTAGTTGATACTTATATGTAATGGGTGGACTGCATGGCTATGGATAACGCATTCAAGGAGCTGATAAAGAGGAGGGTCTCTGACATAATAAATAGGGAGGTTATTAC
>WAMZ01000150.1 GCA_015522055.1 Candidatus Geothermarchaeota archaeon | reverse complement strand
ATTAATATCTTTAACAATATATCTAAGGGTTAATAACGCCCAAAAAATAGTAGGAGATATGGATTTACAAGGGCAACATATAGAATATATCGGAAATTAATAAATGATAATCCTAAATGTATTATTTGGCATATAACAACCCTATTTTAAAAATGGTGATTCCTATATGATAAAAGGCGGGTGGGGAGGAAAGATTCTATGGATCGACATGAATAGAGAGAAGGCGTCAATCTGGAAATACGACCCATCGATCGCACTAAACTATATCGGTGGAAGGGGTCTAGCCATAAGAATATTATGGGACCACCTGAAACCAGGTACAGACCCACTTCATCCCGATAACCTTCTAATATTCGCCGTGGGCCCATTAACAGCTTTCCCACTACCCAGTAGTGGTAAGCTAGTAGTAGCATCCAAGTCACCATTGACGGGTGGATATGGTGATGGAAATATAGGAACGAGGGCGGCTGTGATGATGAGGAGAGCTGGGTATGACGCTATAGTAGTAGAGGGTAAGGCCGATGAGCCAACATATATCTATATAGAGGATGATGAAATAGAGTTCAAGACAGCAAAGGATTATTGGGGGCTCTCGGCCAGTGAGGTCCATGATGAGCTATCTAGTCAGTATGGCGGAGACGTTGGAATATTGACTATAGGTAAGGCAGGGGAGACCCTAAACTACTTTGCAGTAGTAATGTCTGAGAAAGATAGGGCTGGTGGAAGGCCGGGGATGGGTGCAGTAATGGGTAGTAAAAACTTGAAGGCACTGGTGATCAGAGGCACTGGAAGCCTAAAGGCATTCAAAGAGGATGAACTTAGGAAACTGGGGACTCAGGCCCTTAGAGATGTGAAGAATGCACCTATGTATCCATTTTGGATGGAGCAGGGTACAATGGGTGTCTATGAATGGTGTCAGGAAAACAGCGTCCTCCCAACATATAACTTTAGAGAGGGATACTTCGAGGAAGCCGATAAAATGACCGGTAAGGTCATGGCCGAGAAATATAAGGTTGGGCAGAAGGGATGCCCCCAGTGCAACATGCCATGTGGAAATATGGCCGAGACCAAGGATGTTGGGGACAAGGTTGTAGCCGAGATGGACTACGAGAATGTAGCGATGCTAAGCTCCAACATAGGCATATCAAATATGAATGATACAATAAGGCTGATTAGATATGTAGATGATCTAGGCCTAGACACTATAAGCGCAGGAGCAGCCATCTCCTTCGTAATAGAGGCATATGAAAAGAAGCTCATTGATAAAGATATGCTAAACGGTCTGGCTCCGAAATGGGGAGACTATGATACCGCCAGACATATTATCGATATGATGATTAAACAGGAGGGCATAGGGAAGACATTATCATATGGACTTAGATACGCATCGCTAAAGGTCGGTGAAGAGGCGGTTAAATTCGCTATGCATGTAAAGGGACTCCCGATCACAGCCTACGACTGCCATGTAGCACCGGGAATGGCACTATCCTATGGGACTTCCCCGATAGGCGCCCATCATAAAGACGCATGGGTTATAGCGTGGGAGGCACAATACGGCTTCGACAAGATAGATGAGAAGAAGGTCTCGAGGGTCATTGAGCTCCAGAGGATAAGGGGAGGATGGTTCGAGACATTCGTAGCATGTAGACTCCCATGGGTAGAAGTTAACCTAAAGCTAGACTACTACCCCAAGTTTATGTATCTAGCCACAGGAATCGAGTATACCGAGGCCGACCTAAACTTGATAGCAGATAGGATATACACATTAATAAGGGCATTCTGGATAAGGGAGTATGGATATTGGATGAGAAGCATGGATATACCTCCACCAAGATGGTTTGAAGAGCCACTCACACAGGGCCCGAGAAAGGGAGCAAGACTAGATAAGGATAAATACGATTACATGCTCGACATATATTATAGGATAAGGGGATGGGACTCCAACGGCATACCGACAAAAACCACGATGCATAACCTAGGCCTCTCGAGGGAGGCCAGGGAGCTCGAGGCTATAGGGGTAGAGCTCAAGCCATGATAGATATAAGGATACTTGGATTCTTCCAAGAATATACGGGCAAAAACTTTATACAAATAGAGTATAGGAAGGGGTTGACAGTGGGTGAAGCCATTAAACAACTATCCCAGGAGCTATATGACTATATAAAGAATCATATGGAGAACGCGGTTATACTGGTTAACGGCGTAAGTATAAATAATTTGAAGGGCCTAGACACCAGACTCAGGGATGGAGACAGGCTGGCCCTAATGCCGGTAGTAGGAGGGGGTATCACCCCCTCTCAACCCACCTAAAATAGTTATACATACCCTCAATACCTATCTTAATCTCATCACCACCCAAACCTATTCTTCTATAGAACATACTCATATGCCTAGAGTCCTCATCCTCCTCAATAAGGACTCTATAAGCCTCATCAACAGACAAACCATCCCTATAAAGTTTATATAGATAATCCCGCCACCACATCCATTTACGCAGAGCCTTATTCAGATACTCAACACCATCGTATATCCCGTAATGGGTGAAGCAAGCGTATCTCGGCGACCTAGCCAACATCCTCCTAATGCTATCGATAGCTTTCTGGGGGTTGTGTGGAGTTGGGGTAACTGGGATTAAATAGCCACCATCATTTATCCCAGCCGAATCCCCAGTAAAGATGTAGCCGGAATCTCTAAGTAGTATAGACATGTGGTGACTGGCATGCCCAGGTGTATGTATAAATTCAAGTACATCGTCACCCAAGTCAATAGAATATCCATCATCGGTAGAGAAAAGGTTCTCTAATGGAATGGGCTTAGGCTCACCATATAATAGGGCGACATCGCCGAGTGTGGACTTCGAAGCACTCCACAATTTACTCGGATTATTTAGATGGGGATAGCCACGGGGATGTACATATACCCTTAAATTATTATTCAGTGACACAAGGTCTCCAGCCCCACCTCCATGGTCAAGATGTATATGGGTCACAACTATAAAATCTAGATCATCAAGAGACAGACCATGCCCCTCCAAGCCACCTAACAACTTGTCCACGGAGGAGCTCGGGCCAGTCTCCACGATAAAGGTATATCTATCTGAGAAGACTAAATATGAGGCTATATACCCAGTAGCATCCCCTGGAGTAACATCTATATACTTAACCTCAATCATAAAAATATGAAGTTATAGAGCTGGATTATTATAGAGTAATATTTACTCCATACCATCAATCCCTAACCACGAGCTTCGCTATAAGCTCGATATGGGGAGTATGCGGAAACATATCTATAAGCCTTACCTCACCCTCAACATCATATACATCAGATAAATACTTTATATCCCTAGCCATGGTCTCAGGATTACAACTAACATATATAATCTCCTTAGGCTTAAGCCTCAGAAGATCCCTCTTCACATCCAGCGAGAGCCCCGGCCTAGGAGGATCTACAATAACAGTATCCGGCTGATTATCAGTATAGAGGGGGAGGACATCCTCAACCCTACCTTTAAAAACAGATACACCGCCCCCCACCCTCTTCACATTGATCTCAGCACTATATATAGAGTACTCGTCGACCTCAACCGCTATTATATCACTATACATATCTAGGAGCTGGAGTGAGAAGAGGCCGACACCACTGTATAGGTCCATAAAAATCGATCCGCCAGAAGCCATCTCCCTAACTATCTCAACCATATTAACAGCCTGGTATGAATTGGTCTGGAAGAAGGCATTGGGATGTATATGATACCTAACTCCCCTAATCTCCTCCTCCAAATGATCCTTCCCATATAGAGCCCTTATCTCCCGGCCTATAGAGATATCTGTTAGAGTAGGGTTTATACTCCAAATAATACCAGTAGCATAATTACTTAATTTATCGACCAACTCCTCAATATATGGGAAGGGCCTGTCAGATGTGACTATGGATATAAGCCTATCACCAGTAAACTTCCCCTCCCTAACCACCACATAACGGACGAGACCCTCATGCTTAAATATGTTATATGGCTCGATACCACGGTCAACCATGAACTCCCTAACCCTCTTAATTATCTCCACCGCCTCCTCAGACATTAAATAACATTCTGATAACGGCACAAGCACATCCCATCTCCCAGCCATCTTCAAACCAATCCCAACATCACCATCCACCAAACCAACAGGGAAATCCATCCTATTCCTATAGAAATATATCTTAGGCGAGGGAATGACATCACCAAGCTCCACATCAAGCCTATAAACCTTATTGAAGAAGTGCTCAGATACCCACCTCTTATAATTTAACTGGGCCTTATAATCCATGTTCTGGAACCTACAGCCTCCACATACGCCGAAGTGGCTACATAGTGGCTCAATCCTAGACTCACCAGGCTTCATAACCTCAATAACGTCAGCCCAATACTCGATATTACGACCGCGCCTACCCTTCCTAACGGCATAAGGCCTTATCCTAAGTATATCCCCAGGGACACCATACTTAATATATATCCTTTTACCTTCATGAAATGTATATGCACGGCCTTTCGAGTCTATACCAGATACATTAACGACTATCTCCCTCAACACGGTCCACCATGTTCATGGTTTCCTCAGAACTTTATTAATGATCCAGATGTAGAATATCCATAATGGACTAATGGTAACTACATTTGCCAAGAAGAAAGTCGCATAATACGTTATATATACTGCGAGTATAATGATTAGAGACGCTATAAATATCCTATACATACTCCCTTCCCTTGGGAAGCCTGACTCCCTATACCTATACCAAATATATATGACAAATATGTTTGCGAGTAGGCCCAATACAAAGAGTGCTCTAAAGAAGGGATTGGCCTGAACTAGGCTAGATACACCCCTATTGAATAAAAGATCGACTATAGATGTTATAGACATAACAAGCAGGAGTGACAGTAATATACTAGACACATCCATAGACCGTTCCACAACCAGCTTAGACCCACATTTTATGCAGTATACTGCGCCTGGCGGGTTCCTCGCCCCACACTTTACACATTTAACGGAATCCTCCTCCCAAATCTTACCCAATGCCATGATAAACACCGCATCTCCCAGAAGCATACCATATACAACAAAATAGTTACTATAGCTCTATAAATAACTAACATGGAAACGGGTATAATGCCATATCTAATCCTTAACAGCCATTAAGAATACCCTATCAGCCGGATATACCACGGACCTCCTAGGCATCGCAACCACATAGCCGGACTTCTCACACCTAACCCACTCAAGGATAACACCACGTAGATCCCTAATAACACCTAGGGGAGTAAACTTCTCGACATACTCACCCAACTTTACATAGGGCTCAATAATACCGGCCGACGAAGACCTAACATCATGCCTTCTATACCCCTTCTCACCAATAACCGGATATTCATCAATCGAGACAGGAGAAGTGTCGACCATACCCAACTTAACCATCAAATTAATTATAGCTTTATAACCAACATTCACACCAGTCCAATCGATATTCACACCACCCGGTAACTCCAGAGTAAAGGCCGGGACATTCTCCTCTATCAGCTTAGGCGGCAAGCTCTCACCTAGCCGCTCCGCCCTATACTGCTCCTCCTCATACTCATCAAGCACAGTTACACCCATAGAGCCAGCATACTCCATTATTCTCTCCCTAATCTCCCCACCCACAGGATCAACAAGGATATATGGAATACAGTCCCCAGAGGTATGTATATCTACGGCAACATCCGACTCCCTGGCAATCTCAAACACCACGTTAGCTATCCTCCTAGGCAGTATCCCATCGCCACTACCCGGATAAACCCTATTCATATCAACCTTAAAATAGGGTTCATAACGGGTGCCGAAAGCTATACCCTCTGGATTCATACCCATCAACATGATAAGGCTACCCCTAACCTCGGCAACCTTGAGGTACTCCACAAGCCTCCATAAAACCGCAATAGGGGTCAACTCGTCCCCATGGATAGAGGCGCCCAAGAAAAGCCTGGGCGACCCACTACCCACAGTCATCTTAGTCAACTGAATATAACTCCCATCCAACCTCCTAGCAATCGGTATATACTCAACCTTCATATTGGCCATCTAACCACCATTCAAATACAGACTAAACAGTATAAAAACTAAGATTTTAGCCCTAAAATAATATAATAAAATATGGATTTAATCTAGTAGATGTATAGCTACTCCTCCTTCCTCTTCTCCTCCGATATCCACTGGCAATACTTATTGGGGGTCTCCAAAGCCCTATTTAGCGTTATCTCAGCTATAAGCTGTACATTATCAATTATCCTCCCTATATGGCTTAGAATCAACCGTATAGTACTAAGGATAACCGGATCGCTCAGGTGGGACAATGCCCATATATCAAGGCTCACCGTCTTACTCCCAAACTGCTTAGTATTATTAATGACTTGATTGGCCAAGTCGAGGTTCAGCTCTAGGAAAGCCTGCATAGAATCACCGATTAAGAGGTCTACATTATTGAACAACTGATCAATCTTATGTAATATACCCTCCTTCCTATTCCTCTCCTCCTCTATCCACTCCGGCGGCAACTTCCTAATCTCATTACTTATATCGCTAACTCTATCAGCTATATCCTCGAGAGCCTTAACTATAGCCCTATTCCCTACGATATGATAGGGATGCTCCAGACCTATCTCCTTGGCAACCCTCCAACTCTTCTGTGACAAAAGTAGCTGCCTAATTATAAGCCAGTATAGCCTATCCGCCTCATTCTCCATCCCACTGATCTGATCAAATATATTCTCATCTCCTTCCGTTAAGAAGATACGGATACCCTCAATCATCGAGAATATCAATGTATATAGCCTCCTCACAAGGCCCTTCAACTTAAATTTAGTCGGGTCGATAAAACACTGTACAGTAATCTCATTGAGCCTCTGATCAACAATCTCGACACCAGCCAACCTATTTATAGCATTCATTATCTCCTCAAGAGCCCAAGGCGGCATACGTCTATCGTCGGTCCTGAATGTAATAGTATCATGCCCCAATAGATAGTTCCCTATAAGTATCCTCTCCACTAGCCCCTTATTATTGATCTTACCTACCTCGACTACATAGCGTTCATAGGTCTCCTCCTCGCCCCCCACATGATACGGGATTATCCTCAGCGACCCATCCTCCTCAGCCCGAACTATGACGCTGTCACCCTTCTTGAGCCTCTTCTCCCTAACCCAGCTCCTAGGAAGACTAACCACGATCGTTGAGTACCCAAGTTTCTGTACTTTCCTTATCTCCATATGATCACCCAAATAAATACATTATATATTATTTATTGGGATTTATACTAGTTAGACACCAGAATAATATAAATTCAGCATATATATAAATGTATATGCTAATATATGCACATCTATACTATTGCGAAAAACCCATTATTTACGCATTGCTTTAGACCATATTAACATCATATTTTATATAATTTTTAAATAAGATTAACGCATTATTTATCTAGGTGAGGTGGATGGCAAAAAGGAGAATAAGTATTTTGATTGACGAGGATATGTGGAGACAACTGAAGGAGAAGTCTAGGAGGGAGGGGTTATCGGCCTCCACAGTATTACGCCTATTGATTAACGCATACTTAGAGGATAGGATTAAATTCAAGGCTGTAACTGTATAAAAATATTATGATTGGTCATGGATATAGATGAAGGTCTTGGATCGATACATCTAATTTGTAGTAGATGTGGATATAAATATCCTCCTCACTATAGCCCTACTATATGTGAAAAATGTGGATACCCCCTCGATATAGATATACCCAAAGACCTCCTGTATTCATTCGACCCTAGCCTCCCCGGGGTATATAGATATATCCCTAGATCTATGTTAAAGAAGGATGTTATTATATCCCTCGGAGAGGGAGATACACACCCGTAGTTAAGGTCTCAAAGAATTTATATTTCAAACTCGAGTATCTCAATCCTTCAGGCTCGTTTAAAGACAGGGGGGCCGCAATATCAATAAAAATTGTCCATGACTTTGGATATAAAAATGTTGCTGAGGATTCCTCGGGTAATGCTGGTGCCTCCATAGCATTATATAGCAATGTATAT
>WAMZ01000149.1 GCA_015522055.1 Candidatus Geothermarchaeota archaeon | reverse complement strand
TGTGTATAAGAGACAGGGAGGAGAGCATCGGTATCCGGCTTGAAGGAGAAGCTAAAGATCCCTGCACTAATCAGCCTTATCGTTACATTGGCAGCATATATATTAGGATATAGGAGGCCAGAGGTCTTCACTACAGTATATATTACGGTATTGGCTATAACCGTCACGGTATACGACTTTATCAATGAATATGTGAAGTTTAATGTGGATAACCCTGTAAGAAGGTTCTTTAAACTCATTCTATATAAGAGGAGGAAGTATGGTGGCTATCTAATCCACATCGCCATGTTCCTAATAGTATTCGGCCTACTCGGTACACAGTTTTATATGGATAGCTACTCGATCAAGCTTAAGCCAGGCGAGTCATATGACTTGGGCGACTATATAATCACATTTAATGGCATCGATAACTATAGGGAGGAGGGTAAGATTATTTGGACTGCAAACATAGCTGTATATAAGGGAGGCAAGTTAGTTGATGTTATGCAGCCTAAATTGGAGAAGTTTATCAAGAATGACCAGGTAACTCCTAGAGTGGATACATATATGATTCCAGAGATAATTGGGGACCTCTATATAGTGTTTGAGTTTCTATCCGAGGATGGGACAGCGAGCTTCAAGGTCGAGATAATGCCACTCGTAAAGCTTCTATGGTACAGTGGCTATATATTATTATTGGGTGGTATAGTCGCCTTGATGCCGAGGAGGGTGGTGGAGAAGATATGAAGTCAAATCTTCTTACATCCATATCCCTAATCCTAATACTAATATTCTTGGTCAATGGCTCCGGCATCGTATATGCATCGTCCACACCCAGTCTAGAGGAGCTTGAGAAGGAGTTATATTGTATGTGTGGCTGTGTTAAGATACTGGCTTACTGTGAGATGGCCCAATGCTCCGTATCTACACAGATGAGGGCTCAGTTGATGGAGATGATAGAGCAGGGCCTGACGAAGGAGGAGATATTTGAGAGGATGAGGAAGATGTATGGAGATGAAGTTATAGCAGTCCCGCCTACCCAAGGCTTCTCCCTAGCTGTATGGATATACCCCCTTATTGGTGGTGGTATTGGGCTAGCGATATTATATATGCTTACAAGGAGGAGGGAGGAGGTTGTATGGCACGGTGAGCCCGAGGAGCTTTTGGAGAGGGGGGAGGACATTGTAGGTGAGTATCCCGAGGAAGATGACGTTTATGAGAGGCTATTTGAGGAAGAGTATAGGAAATTTAAGCGGAGAGGAGTAGATAAATAAAGTTCTAAAGATTAAATAGATATAGGAACAATGTAGGTGTATTATGTTGCCGCCCAAACTAGTAATTCTTGATCTAGACCTTACTATACTAGACACACTTAAACGTTTCTATGGGACGTTCAATAAGACTCTTGAGGAGTTTGGTCTAAATAAGGTTAGCTGGGATATATTCATGGATAATTTTAAGAGAGATACGCTTAACAATATTCTACCAGCGAATATCAATAGAAGAATGTTTTGGGAGGAATTTAGGAGGCTATATAGCCGCTGGATGCATGAAGAGGATAAGCCTATACCTGGTGCTCTGGAGACACTTAAATGGCTCAAGCAAAAGGGCTTTAAGGTTGTGGTATCTACGGGTCGTGATGCCGACCCGACCGATATATGGAGGGAACTTAGACACTTTGGGCTCGACAAATATATTGACGATGTATTCACTATAAACATGCAGGACCGATCTGTGGAGAGGATCCCATTCCTCAGGACCGATTTATTGAGGTTGATACTCAAGAAATATATGGTAGATACATCGAACGCTATATTTGTTGGGGATTATTGGGTAGATATGGAGTCGGGTAAGGAAACTGGGCTAGTGACGATAGCGGTCCTAACTGGCTATAAAGAACCTGATCTACTTAAGAGGCATGGCGCCGACTACATTTTAAAAGATATATCCGAGTTACCTAAACTCATATCCGATATGGGTTTTTTCGACTAATGTGCGGGGATTCGGTAATCCATTTCTACTTTACAATCAAGACATTTCCTTCGTAGGATGATAGTATTCTACTAAGTATTGGGATGATTTTACCCTTGTAGATGGCGCTATACGGAATTATGATCAAATCATACTTGTTTTCGGTGATCTCCTTTACCACCTCATCCTCTACATTACCCACCTTGAATTTTGTATGGACCTCGATCGCCCTCTCCCTACACTGTTGCATAAAGATGCTGAGCTGCTTCCTGAATCTATGCTCAAACTCCGTGAGTGCTCTATGGAGCTCGTGCTCACCGCCACCGATGCTACTTATACCCTTCTTAATATTATCGTAGGTAACTTCGTCGACGATATACATTACATTTATGGTATCTCCTTTATCGCTGAATGCTAGTGCGTGGTTCAACGCCTTTATAGATAAGTCTGTCCCATCGAAGAATATTAAGGTTCGACGCATCATATTTACCCAATTATTATCATGACTGGCATTTAAATATTTCTGGGAGACTATACAGATACCACCCGACTAACTTTATAATAAATATTTTTATGACCCTAGGTTGGAGATTTTAATTATAGCTATAAATCCAAAATGTTACATATATGGTTTTCTAGGG
>WAMZ01000148.1 GCA_015522055.1 Candidatus Geothermarchaeota archaeon | reverse complement strand
GACCAGGAGAATCGTGGGAAGAGCTCTAGAAGGAAGTTCTTGATTACTATGGCTGGATTGGGGGCACTTGGATACATCCTCTATCTCTATAGGGGCAGCCTTATTGACTTTATTAGACAAGCGACGGAGACTACTCAGGGACCTACACCGGGAGACACCACTAAGCCGCCTGAACCGCCACAGGGAGGTGAAGAACCAGTATTTACTGGAGTTAAGACGCCGCCGAAGCCTGAGGTGACTATTCAGCCTTATAATATTATAACAGAGCCGAATGTGATGAGGCAGTATGTTTTTGTTCCACCATCCACATACCTACTTACACTTGTATTCGAGGTCGCTAACATAGGATATGGTCCATCGGTAGAGGGTGTTGCTGAGGTATATGCTGTTGAAAGGGGTAGGAGTGACGTCGACTATGGTAGTGAAGCCTATCTAAGGGGTGGCTGGTTGGATATCGCCACTAAAGCTGCCGAAGTGAATTTCCTGCTTATGCCGAGGATGAGGAAGAGGATTAGGGTTGAGATACCGGAGCGCTTCAGTCCGAACGAGTATACATACTACTTAGTTGTTGGTGATAGGGCTCTAGACCCATTGGTATACGATTTTATCGATGGAGATAGGAAGGTTATGGAGGCTGTGGTATAATGCCAAAAATAATTACCCATATCGCGATTATGGATAGGGTCATAGCGAAGCTAGAGAGCAGCAGCGATCCGATGGATAGAGAGATAGCTAGAGTAATGAGCAGTAATAGAGAGGCGGCTATACTTGGGGCTATAGGCCCCGATATATTTTTCTGGGCTCCCGACTACGACTTTAACCAAATCCTACTAGAGGTTTATAGTGTATACAAATTTCTTAAAGACCTATATGACAGTACCATAGGAAAAGTGGCGGCTATCGTTGATGAGGTTGGTGAAGCGGTTGAGGATGTGGTTGAGGAAGTAGCTCCAGGTGCTGTGCAGCTTATAAAGACAACGCTTAGGGAGATCCAGGAGACAAAATCTACTTTGGAGAGTATATCGAATGCAGCTATGTTCATAGGATTAATCAATCGTGTAAATGAGATCGCGATGATATCTGAATTACCTTTAGACGAATATGCCTTGGAGCAGATAAGGACTCTAGGAGGACTACTTAGTTTATTTAACTTTGCGAGGCTGGGCCACTATCTCTATGACATCATGAAGCCGCCTTTACAGCTTGGGGAAGCGGAGGATAAGTGGTATTGGTTCGATATGCTACACTATAGATATACAACTGAGTTCGCCTATCAACTACTAAGGAATGCAACTGACGAAGCAAGCCTTGCATATGCATATGGATATATAACACATATAGCTGGTGATGTCGTAGGGCACCCCTATGTAAATACTATAGTCAGGGGGCCATATAGGATGCATCCCCAGCGACATGCCGCGACCGAGAACTTCATAGATACATGGGTATTCAAGGAATATTATGGTGGGGATATCACCGCTGAATTGGACAGGGTCCTTAGACTACCATCTAGCCTACCAACAAGCATTAGACAACAACTATATAATAGCTTCATAGCGACATATGGGGATAAACCACATCCGAGGCTTATAAATGCAGGAAGTGGAGGATTCCTAACAGAGAGCGATATCACTGAAACATTCGACCTATTTAGGGAGGCGATGGACCTACTCGTCAACAATAAAGTGATTAAGCCCGAGCCACCGTTCGATGATGTATGGAGCGCCATTGAAACAGCTTTAGAAGGATTTAGGGAGCCTCCCTCCCCGCCTAGCGGAGATCTATGCTTCACCTTAGACTGTATAGCAGAGACCTTCGAGTATATCGGGGAGATGATCGCCTGGACTGTAGAGACTATATTCGCGGCTATAGATACGATAATAACCGTGGTTGCATCTATACCAGTCGCATCGCTACTCGCGATTCTATATGTAATACAATTAGCCCTATATGAAATACTAATGGCGGTTAGGCATATCCTAGTAATATCGGGCTTCGTATACCCCACTAACGAAGAGATAGACACGGAGGAGGGTATGGCACTAATAATACCACCAGTGGAGGTAGGCAGGTATCCAGCATTACACGACCATGATGAGGCACCCACACAAATACCTGAGAATGGAACGGAGAAAAGTGAGACAATATATGGACCCTACGACTACTCCCACACACCCAGAACATTCATAGAGGAATTACCGTTCGACGAGAATAGCGTAAGGGATCTCGCTAAGGCATCAGACCCAGAGACAACATTTAAACTATCGTATAGCGGTACACTTGGAAATGCGACAGACCTATCCATATGGCTCATAAAAAACCTAGTAGATGGTGACCCCGTGGCCAGGAACGCCAACTGGAATCTAGATGGAGACAGGGGATATGCATATAGGCAGTGGACAAGTACCAACATGCCCCCCTCACCAGGGACCAACGTCGGAGAGAACTACATATTATAGCAAAACATACCCACGCCACACTTTTTATCCCATAAGACACCAGCTTGCAAATCCTAAATAACTTGATAACCTAATTATTAGTCTAGATATCAATAATTAGATTTGTATGAATAGCCAGAAGCTATACCAAGACATATTTTATCATATAGAGAAGGCATACGATATCATAAAGCCCTACATACATAATACACCAGTTGAATATAGCGCATCTCTAAGCAGACTATCGAATGGAGACATATATCTCAAATATGAGAATCTGCAGAAGACGGGGAGCTTCAAGGCGAGGGGCGCACTCTACAAAATATACACTATTAAGGATAGGGTTAAAGGTGTGGTGGCCGCCTCCGCTGGAAACCATGCCCAGGGAGTGGCATACGCCTCAAGCATATTTGGGCTTAGGTCCATTATTGTAATGCCCTCCAAGGCTTCCGTATCTAAGGTGATGGCCACAAAGAGCTACGGGGCTGAAGTAGTATTATATGGAGACATATATGATGATGCCGAGAAGAAGGCACTCGAGATATCAAAGGATAAGGGATATGAGTTCATACACCCATTTGACGATCCACATGTAATAGCAGGGCAGGGAACACTGGCCCTAGAACTATATAACCAGGTAAAGGATCTAGATGCGGCTGTGGTTCCAATAGGCGGCGGTGGGCTAATATCAGGTGTGGCCATAGGCCTCAAGAACAAAAATCCAAACATAGAGATCTATGGAGTTGAGCCAGAAAACGCCCCCAAAATGCGTGTATCTATAGACCATGGCTCACCCATAGAGACCAAGGTTAAACCAACTATAGCCGATGGCCTAGCCACAAAGAAACCAGGTAAATTAACGTTCGAGGTTGTTAGGGACCTTGTAGATGATATAGTACTCGT
>WAMZ01000147.1 GCA_015522055.1 Candidatus Geothermarchaeota archaeon | reverse complement strand
CTATACAGCATCGGGTCATCCTTCTTAACGCTATGGACCTCCGCTATATATTCCGCCAGCACCCTAGCACGCTCTATATCAAGCCTACCTACACTCCCCGTATCCCCTATCCGATTCAGGTCATGGAAATACTCCCTACCCTCCACATACTCCACCAACTGGAAGAACTCAGAAGGATTATTTATTGACTTCAGCTCACCCCCAGCCGTGAAGTATCCAAGATCCACAGACCTTACATGTCTAGGCAGGTTGTTGAAAGCCGTGTGGTTCCATATCAAAATCGCGGCTCTATCTGACATATATTCATGCCCGAACATACCGGGCCTAACGGTGCTCAATACATACCTCCTAACATCGCCATCGACTGAGACCGTCAATAGGAGCGGCGTCCCATATCCATAGCCCTTTATCTCACCCTCCTCATACACGGCTCCACCCAGCTCCTCAACCTTGATAAGCCTGGCTGAGTCACCGAATACCTCCCTAACATAGGATTCTATAGCCTCCAACCTAAGCTCCATATAAAGACACCATATAAATGGATTGTTGGGGAGGAAAATATTCTATGTTCCTATCTAAGCATACCCAAAGGAATATTGACGTCGACATCCACCGACGCCGGTCCAAACCTAACAGTTATACTCCCCCGAATCCACAGGTCCCCACCAACCAATAGGCGTATCAAGCTAATTGGGCCAACCTCATCATAGGAGAGAAATAGGGTCGCGATCTCATATCCACCAGCCTCCACAGTAACCGCCTCAATCAATGATAGGCCTCCAATCACCGAGCCATTACTATGTACCAGCCGAAGATCGGCTCTCTCAACCACCCAATCAACCAGCGTGGGGTTCGAGACATTTACATAGATATATAGACCATCCTCAGCTGGGTTAACTGAGAATATCTCAATATCCAGCCTAGGCTCAAGGAGAACCAGAGCATCGGAGGGCGGTTGCAAAGCCATCTTGAAGGGTACATATGCCTTTGAGGAGTAGACCATGGCCACGATGGTCCCATTTACCCAGAACATATACCTATCCGTTGATATGATATATTTGACGGCCCTAACCAATACATCCCTATCAAGCGCCATATATATAGTCATATTCCTAGACTCTCCTGATGGAAGGTTAACCGGTAGGTCTGGCTCCAAATCAGCTATCCAGAGCCAGTCAGAACTATATAGGCTTAGGTTGGAGTCTGTAATAATTATATCTATGTCCCCAATGTTAGCTATCTCAATAACTATGGCTAACTTATCTTGGATGAATCTATATTCAAGTACATCTATATCAAAATCCATGGATGGAGGTGTATATCTAGGCCTAAAAAATTCTATCGGGTCCCAGGCATATAGATTCAACCCATATAGAATAGGAGATAGACATATTATGTAAACAACTATGGTGATTAGAAACCTATGCCTCCTCCTCAACCTCTATACACCTCATAACCAGCCTGCCAGCAAGAGCGAGTACACTAGCCACAACAACCAAATAGAAGGCCTCGGTAAAGCCTGAATATACTGGTGTCTCAGTAGTTATGGCCATCCCCTCAGCGAAGAACCTAAGCCTAACCACAGAATAACCCACAAATGGAATCGGTAGGCCGAAGAAGTTCCCAGCGGCCAATACACCTAGATAAATAGATATCGCGGTAACCAAAGGCGCTAATATAGCCCTATAGCCTATCAACCTCCTAATATAGCGATGCCTTGGGAAGAGCCCAGCCAGTATAGAGCCAAACGATATATATAAATATGTGAGTAGGCCGGACGCCTCTATAAAGGGTATCGCCGGGACATCCACATCCCTCTCCAAGACAATAATATCTATTCTATAAGGAGCCACCCCAGCCAAAAAAGTAGGTTTACCACCTACACCCGTAGAAACCCACCAATAATCCCCAACCAACACCACATACAAAAATACTATTCCCGAAGCCACGGCAACCAGATTCAGCCGCCGCCCTGGAGCTAGATATTTACATAGACCCACACAACCACGCTCCAGAAACCAACAAAAATATTTTACATCAAATCCACTAAAAATCTAAATAACTAGGAATATACACTAAAAATATGTTAATACATATAGTGAGTAGTGAGTATGGATGTGGTAGATGCCTATGCTAGGCCCCCACCTAATACTAGACCTATATGGATGTAGAAGAGATGTAATCCAAGACCCCAAGACAATATATAGGATATTGGATGAACTGCCAGACATAATAGGCATGAGGAAGATCTCCGAACCACAAGTCTATAAAGTCCCACCAAACAAACATACATTTGATAAGGGTGGTGTAACTGGGTTTGTAATAATAGCTGAGAGCCACATTTCAATCCACACATTCATCGAGCAAGCATATGCATCCATAGACATATTCTCGTGCAAGGACTTTAATTTAGAGAAGGCAATTAAATATATAGCTGATCAATTCAAACCCATGAAGATAGAAAAACAACTCATAATAAGAGGGAAGAATTTCCAAAGAAAGATAGTGACCAGCTAGTTCATACCTATATAAATTAAGGATTCGCAATAATCCCATTAAAATAATCTTACCCCCACATTACAAATAATCGACTATTCAGGCTTTAATTATGGAATAACCCATATGGGATGATCAAGATAAATCGCCATAATCCTTGATCGCACAGAAGAAAATTGATTCCAAACAACATCATCACAATATTTCTCCCAGATAATTATATTAAATGCATATCGTAAAGTCTGTTAATAATTGTTCATATGTATATATATGTATGTATTTATATGCATGTACATACAATATT
>WAMZ01000146.1 GCA_015522055.1 Candidatus Geothermarchaeota archaeon | reverse complement strand
TCGTAGATAGCCAATACCATTGGATGGGGTACGCCCTCATTGTAAATGGGGGGAGACACAATATATACATTCTTGACCCCGGCTGCGTAGGCCGCCGTCAATGTATTCAAGGCATAGATATATCCATCATGCGGTAAGATTATCGCGACAGCGTCCAACGGCTTATACAAAAAACTTATATTCACACCAGTGGCTGGGGAAATATATTGTGAGATGTTAGACAGCCGCCTACGCCAGAGGTTAATGAACCTATTTACAAGTACATTCACGGCTTCTCTAACGCCATCTGGAATCGATTCCAAGGCCTCCGTAACGTCCTGGGAATTAACATATAGCCCTGAACGCCTCGTATCTACACCGAATCTCCTTAGATTAACATAGTGGAGCGCCTCCTCACCACCTTCCCCCACAGTCCTTATAATCGAGGCGAAATCCACCCTCCTCGGCTTCCCCACCTCATGGAACCAACGCTCCAGATCCGCGTTGATAGACCCGTAAATCGGGATCACGGTGTACCACCCAGAGTACACCGTAGCAATGTAAATATCAGGGGCACCCGACTATCGTATAATTAATTTGGCGACATATATTAGAATTTTAAAATAGTCAACTAGACATATTCATAGATGTATCATTTGGTGACATAAATTGGTTGAGTTCCCAGTGATTGCTGAAATCACCACCAGGTCACTATTCATATCAGGTACAGCAACTATACTGGCGACGCTATGGAGCATACCTATAGCCATATTGATAGCCATATACCCTGAGAAGAAGATATCTAAGCTATTGACCAGCATTTTCAATGTACTCGTTGGTGTCCCAACTGTAGTAATCGGCCTATTCATATACATTTTACTATCTAGATCAGGGGTCTTCGGCGGCTTAGGCCTTTTGTATACACCAATCGCCATAATAATAGGCCAGGCAGTATTGATAACCCCGCTAATTATATCTATAGCCATAGAATTACTGGGAATAAACATGAGGAGTGTAATAGAGCTGGCCAAGACATTCGGTGCAAGCACTTTAGAGACCATAGGAACTGTATTAAATGAAGGTGGAGCAAGACTCCTATCCGCATCTATATTGGGTTTCCAGAGGGCTATAGGCGAATTAGCTATAGCGCTGATGGTGGGTGGAAATATTAGGGGCTTCACCAGGGTATTCACCACAGCCATAGCATTAGAGATAGAGAAGGGGGAATTCGAGCTCGCGATAACGTTAGCGATTATACTCATCCTTATAGACCTAGTGATAGTAGTACTCTTGAGGCTGGCGGGTTGGAGGAGATGATCAAGCTAGATAAAGTCTGGTTCAAATATGACAATAGATGGATATTCAAAGATTTATCAATCGATATAGATGGTGGCTTCATATTATTCCGTGGGCCAAACGGTTGTGGAAAGACAACATTAGCCAAGATTATATCTGGATTACTGAAGCCGAATAAAGGGACTGTATATATAGAAGATGTCGATATATACGGCTCGGAAGATGCTCCAAATATCCTCGATAAAGTCATCTACGTACATGACAAGCCAATAATACTTAAGGGAAGCGTTAGATACAACGCAAGCTACGGCATAATGGTCAATAGGAGGAGGGAAGGGGATATTAATTATGTAAATAAGCTGATGAAATTATTTAAGATAGAAGCCTTGGCCGATAAAGATGCAAAGAAGCTCTCCGCAGGACAACAGCAAATAGTATCGCTTATAAGGGCCCTTGCAGTTAGACCAAAATACCTTATATTGGATGAGCCGCTCCAGTACCTCGATGACGAACGTAGAGAATTAGTTATTAAATATCTTCAGAAGATAATCGACGAGGATACCAAGGTTATAGTGGCCACCCATGAAACCGAGCTACTCAGATATGCAGATAAAATATATGTATTCCAATACGACGGTAGGATAAGACCTATAGAGTAGCCTACTCAAATCTAAGTAGCCTCCATAAGTATAAAAGGTCATATAGTGATTATCTGATAACTATATGTGCCGACCTGCATGTATGTATCGTGGTGGTCACCGATGAGGTATTCTCTGAAGATAGCATTATCAAGTGTCCTGGGGGCGATGGCGATAGCCATCTCCCTGACATTCAGGGGCATACCATTCCCCATAGCCCCATTCCTAAAAATAGATTTCTCGGAGATAATCGACCTCCTAGCATTATATCTCGGTGGATGGTGGGTGGCCCTCGCAGTAGCTACCGTCCACTTCCTTGGGTTAATGGTTAATACACAGCACTTGATTGGGCCGCCCATGAAATACATAGCAGTATTAAGCATGTACCTTGGGATATACATTGGAGGAAAATTATTCAATATGGGTAATCCAAGTCTAGACCTCAAGACATTAGCTATTTCAATTACATCATCCTCGATCGTTAGGGCCCTTGCAATGATAGCAGTGAATATACTTGTATTGCTATATGTTGCACCAGAGTTCTATGTATTCTTCGAGAACCAATTAGCTATGATAACTGGGACTAAGCCATCCCCCATAGACGTATTTCTTTACGTTGGATATATTATCGGCTCATATAATGTCATCCAGACCATATTTGCCTTCATACCAGTATATATATTGGTAAAGGTTATAAAACGCCATATTACTCTGGCAGAGTCCAGTGCGTAACCCTCGTAATGCAGTATATGGCTAGCCGAATATATCTTTCTTAAATCTATCTAAATCTACATGTTCTCTCAACATATCGATAATAATGTCCTTTTTACGTTTGAGTGAATGGCCTGTGATTCTTCCATGTATACGGCTCAACCTATCTACCGTGGTGTAGGTATCTGTATTTACGAGAAGTAGTGGAATATTTTTTTCACGGGCCCTCTCAACAACCTTTATCGCTGGATATAGATTTCCAGTAAGTATAATACCAGTCACCCCACTCTCCAACAATGTTAGTAGGAGTTCTGTCCTATCG
>WAMZ01000145.1 GCA_015522055.1 Candidatus Geothermarchaeota archaeon | reverse complement strand
AGTTTAATGTATGGATAAAAAGTTTCAGAGCCTGGATAAGATATTTTCTAGATTCTGAGATGCCTTCCTCTCCATCTCTTGATGTATACTATTTCCATGTGTATCCATCGTTACTATTAATGGCCCGAAATTCTTTACCTCGAGTATCCATAGTGCCTCGGGTGTACCTAGATCTATCCACTCCACACCCACCACTCTATCTATCGATTTCGCTGCTAGGGCACCTAATCCCCCTGGGAATATTGTATATACCGCGCCGTATTTGCCTAATGCCTCCAATGTTTTTTCTTTCATGCCGCCCTTGCCGACTATTACTCTTGGCCTGAAATACTCTATAAACTTATGTTCTATATACTCCATTCTGGTGCTAGTTGTGGGGCCTGCCGATATTACCCTCCACTCTTCCCCCTCCTTAGACACTATGGGGCCGCAGTGGTATAGTACGTTTCCTTCAAACTTTACTGGTAATTCCCTCCCCTCCTCATAGTATGCTACTGCCCTTCTGTGAGCCTGATCCCTAGCCGTTATTACCCGTCCAGTTATATAGACCACGTCTTCAACCCTTAGCTTCCTTATCTCCTCTTCAGATATGGGGGTCTTTAGATGATATTCCGCCATATCTACTCACCTCTTAGCCTGATGTCAAATATACTTGGTATTTTGTGGCTTAGTACCTCGATGTCCCCGTTTGAAAGTACTTTTATAGATGCTCTCCTGGCAGCCCAGCACTGTGTAACAACGCCTACCGGGAGGGTGGCTGGGTGTCTATGTGCATATTCAATGTTTACACCCAGTACTGTAGTATCTCCCCCTAGGCCCATTGGCCCTATTCCTAGCTGGTTAAGCTCGTTCAGTAGCTCCTCCTCCAGCTTGGCTACATCTGGGTTTTCATGCCTAATTGTTATGGGCCTAAGAAGCGCCAGTTTACCAAGCTTCATTGCAATATCGGCTCCCCCACCTATGCCGACACCCACTATTATCGGTGGGCATGGCTTCCCACCAGCTTCATACACTGTTTTGAGGACAGCTTCTTTTATACCCTTTATCCCTAACCCTGGGCTCACCATGTGGAGCTGGGCTGTATACTCACTCCCACCTCCTTTTGGCAAGACAGTTATCTCTGCCTCCTCTCCATCTACAATCTCCCAGTTTATCCAGGGTATGAACCTTCCAGTATTGTCTCCTGAGTTTTTCCCTGTGAATGGATCGACCGCATTGGGTCTTATCGGTACCATCTTTGTGGCTCTCCTTGTTGCCTCTACGATAATCTCCTCTAGGCTGGTTAGTAGAGGGAAGTCCTTACCTACTTTCAGGAACCACGTTATGGTGCCTGTGTCTTGGCACATGGGTATACCGTCGTACTCGGAGAGTTTAAAGTTGTCTATTATTGATGAGAGTATCTTCTTTGCCACCGGATGCCTCTCCCTTTCATAGGCCTTTCTTATGGCAGTCT
Source organism: Candidatus Geothermarchaeota archaeon (assembly GCA_015522055.1). GTDB lineage: Archaea > Thermoproteota > Nitrososphaeria > Geothermarchaeales > JDFR-13 > WAMZ01. The sequence continues at coordinate 3,099 of WAMZ01000145.1, read as the reverse complement.
TGATATCATCTGGTAATGTTGTTACCGATATTTTTATCTGCCTGACTAGGGCGTCTATAAGTTTCTCCTTGTCCAGGCTGGACAAAGCCTCCACCTATAAAATAGTATCGGTATCTATTTCTTAATGCAATATACATATTTTATATAAACCATATCGTTGGAAATATTTTTCTGGTGGTTGTATGGAGATCGAGGCTGTCTCCGTTAAGATTCCTGAGGGTGTCAATATTATTGCGGGGATGAGCCATTTTATTAAGACCGTTGAGGATCTCTATGAGGCACTCGCCTCCTCTAGTCCCCATCTAAAGTTCGGCATAGCCTTCTGTGAAGCGAGTGGCCCTACATTGATTAGGTATGACGGGAATGATAAGGAGTTAACTGATTTTGCTGTGGATATAGCTAAGAGGGTTGCTGCAGGGCACTTCTTCGTCGTAGCCATTAGGAATGGATACCCGATCAATGTACTTGACAAGATTAAGAAGGTAGATGAGGTGGTAAATATACTGGTGGCTACTGCCAACCCTGTACAGTTTCTCGTTGTTGAGACTGATCAGGGTAGGGGTGTGATAGGCGTGGTAGACGGCTTCAAGTCTAAAGGTGTTGAGGGCGATGCTGATAAGGAGCATAGGCATAAATTCCTGAGGGATATAGGTTACAAGAGGTAATCTCCCTTATTTATCTGCCTCCCTTTCTAATCAGTATATTTCTTATTTCCTCTGGATATTCACTATGTACTACCAAAACATCATCGGGTCTGATCTCATTGTATATCTTAATTAAATCGAGTGGATGTATATGGCCACTGGTGTGTATCCTGTATGAGGGTGCATTCATCTTCTTCAACCAATTACTAATCTTTTCATATGATAGTTCTATATCCTCATCGTATGGTTCTGATGTACTATGTATGGCTAGGCATTTATTCAGCCTCAATTTATATATGTCCCTTATATATAGGTCGAAGCCCTCCAGTATGACGTTATTGAAGTTTTCTACCTCATTTAAGTCACTTATTACAGTATACCCCTCGCTCTCTATATCGCTCATCAACTTCTTAAAGTCTTTCTTAAGGCCTTTCCTAGGCTTGTGATACACTTTTATCATATGCTTGTACCTATTTAGGTCTATTTTATCCTTCAGGCCTTTATCCTCTTTATATAGCTTATATATGAATGCGAAGTGTCTAGATTCAAATATAATTGTCTTGTCCCAGTTTCCAGCGGCTTCCATGAGGCTTTCATATCTATCTATGTCAAGGTATGAATATTCGAATAATATTGTTCCGTTGAATTGGGACATGATGGTGTTGAGGCTCCGGAGTACATCGACTTCTCTATCGGTGCTGCATTCTGTGAAGCGCGTGCCCTCGGTGAGCAGTAGGTCTATACCATGTTCCTTCGCTTTATCGACCATGTCCATCGTTAGTGATTTCTCACATACCCTCCCCCCATGCAGTCTATAGTCGCCTGTATATAGTATTGTGGCGTCTGGAGTAGAGACTATATATGAATATGCCCCTGGGATGCTGTGGTCTACGTGGATAGCCTCTACACTAATGTCTCCAATCTGATAATTCCAATCGGTTCTAAATGTTGATATGTTGGGTTCCAAGTCTATCCTATATTTGGAATTTCTGTAGACTAGCATCCTCGTATCCTGTATTATTTTAGATGTCTCTCCCATGTATATTGGGATTGGTTTTTCGAGGTAGAATAGTAATTCGATGTGGTCTCTATGTGCATGTGTCACTAGGGCCGCGTCGTAAGTCTCGTTATTCTCTGGTATCAAATTATCTACTATGGGGACTACACCAAGCTCCATAAGCTCAGCCAAGTCTTCTGGGAGTCTACTGGGCCATTCATAATAATTCTTATATTTCTTGAAAGATATGCCTAGGTCGAGTATTATAGATGTGTCTCCATGGCTTACCTCTATCATATTTCCTCCGATCTCGCCGTATCCGGAGTGTATTTCTACATATGTTCTACCTATTTTCTTTTGCATAAAGATAGCCCTCCACATATTCAATTAAATCTTTGAGTTTATTAACGGCATCCTGTGCATCGACTCCGGATATATAGATGAATGGTATACGTCCGTACCCACCTCTGTCAATTATTATATCGGCGGGCTCGACAATAAGCTCGATTAATGCATCGTCTGATACTGCATCTATATCGATTTTATCCATCCCCAGTTTATTTGCAGCTACCTCTACTCCATGATTATACCCTATCCCTGTCAATCCCTTTATATCCCTGTTTAGGATATGTAGCTTCCTTAGTACTCTACCCATATGTCTACTGCCTCCGATGACGGGCCTGTCGTATACTCTTACTTCATTGTTGACGGCGACTATCCTACCTGGGAACCCCACTACTGGATATCTGGATGGATTATCACCAGCTTCTATTAGCCTAACTATATTTGTAGATACCTCGGGGATATATCTGGCAATGGAGGGGATGCTCCTGAATATTGTGAATGCTTTCTCGACTTCTAGTATAGCCCTATTTATCAGTATATCTATATAGTAACTCGTGACTTCTCTGCAATCCTCCTCTAGGCTTGGCGAGTATCTCTTTATCAGCCTACAGATTATGCCCCTCGACACCCAGCTTATCCATAGGTTCATCAGGGTTTCGTTTAAGGCTCTTCTAGTTACGCCCGGTTTATACAGTAGATTTCTAAACTTGATGAGATCCTCCTCTATCTCTGAATAGATCTGTGGAGGGATATATCTATAAATATCTGTGGCTGCATATTTCTTCACGGCTGGTGGCGTTACACCGATTTTCCTAGCCAACTCACTCCAAGTCATAATCCTTGGGTCGTGATTCTTAACTATATAGCTCCGTATAGCCGGGATTATCCGCTTTACATATATCTCCTCAAGAATCAGCATCTTAATTAATATGTAGAATATGCATATTATTTGTGTTTAGCATGGATTATATGTGTACCTCCACATTCTCTCTCTATAGGTACATTTCCTATATCAGTTTCAAATAATTCTTTAAGTTTTCGGAAGAGGTATGCCTAGCGCCCCATTGTTTCTACGCATACCTATAGTCTTTGAAAAAGAGACTGGTATGGCGT
>WAMZ01000144.1 GCA_015522055.1 Candidatus Geothermarchaeota archaeon | reverse complement strand
CAAGCTCTTCTAGAATGGAAATTTAATTATCTGTGACACTGAATATATAGAGTTAGATTTATAAACCATTTGATATAATTGTGATACATTATCCCTGGTGGAGTAACATGGTGAGGTATAAACAGACACATGAAATATTAAAGCTGATTAGTAATAGGGAGAGAGTGAGAAATATAGGTATAATAGCACACGTAGACCATGGCAAAACGACTTTGACTGATAGCCTGTTGGCGGCATCTGGTCTTTTGAGTCCGACTATTGCTGGTGAGGCTAGGGCACTTGATTTTCTTGAGGAGGAGCAGAAGAGAGGTATTACTATTAAGACGGCTAACATTAGTTTGTTGCATGAATTTAATGGCGATAGTTATGTTATTAATCTAATTGATACTCCTGGTCATGTTGATTTTACTGGTAAGGTGACTAGAGCGCTTAGGGCGATTGATGGAGCTGTGGTTGTTGTAGATGCTGTTGAGGAGGTTATGGTTCAGACCGAGACGGTTACGAGGCAGGCCTTGGAGGAGAGGGTTAGGCCAATATTGTTTATTAACAAGGTTGATAGACTTATTACGGAGCTTAGGATGGATCCTAAGGATATTCAGAAAAAGTTGATTAGGATAATAACTAGGTTTAATAGGCTTATAGATGTTTTTGCTGAGGAGCAATTTAAGGATAAATGGAAGGTTAAGCCCGACTTAAATAATGTCGCCTTCGGCTCTGCAAAGGATAGGTGGGGCTTCACACTTAGGCAGGCTCAGAAGAAGGGCCTGACCTTCAATGATGTAATTAAGATGTATGCCGACAATAGGGTTGATGAGCTTAGGGAGATGTTCCCTGTACATGAAGCTGTTCTGGATATGGTGATTGAGCATATACCTCCACCTACTGTTGCACAGAAATATCGTATACCTAAGATCTGGAGAGGTAACTTAGATAGCGAAGTAGGCCAGGCTATGCTCAACTGCGACCCAAATGGTCCCGTAGCCTTCATGGTCACTAATGTTATTGTGGATGAAAAGGCGGGTATGGTGGCGACAGGCAGACTGCTGTCAGGCTCGATAGAGCCTGGTATGGAGGTATATTTGATAAATAAGGCTAAGAAGGGTAGGATACTACAAGTAGGTATGTATATGGGCCCCTATCGTGAAGTTGTCGATAAAATGATAGCGGGCAATATCCCCGCTGTCCTAGGCCTCAACGATGTTACTGCAGGTGAGACAGTATCTACACTGGCCGATATGGTTCCCTTTGAGGCCATTCGATATATAAGTGAGCCTGTAGTGACGGTAAGTATCGAGCCTAAGAATACTAGGGACCTACCTAAGTTAGTCAATGCTCTCCGGAAGATGGCTATAGAAGATCCCAATCTACATGTGACGATCAATGAGGAGACTGGTGAATATCTTTTATCAGGTATGGGGACTCTACATCTAGAGGTCAGTCTCCACTTCCTCCGAGATATGGGGATAGAGGTTACGGTCTCTAATCCAATAGTTGTATATAGGGAGACTATCACTAGGCCCAGTCCAGTCTTTCCAGGGAAGTCCCCAAATAAGCATAATAGGGTTAAGGTGAGGCTCGAGAAACTAGATGAGGATATAGTTGAGCTAATAACATCAGGTAAGCTTAATGAGAGGCTTGGTAGGCGTGAGGTTCAGAGGATCTTGATGGAGAAGGGCTGGAGCGCTGAGGAGGCTAGGAGTGTATGGGCTATAGACAACGAGTATGGAAATATATTCATAGACTTGACGAGGGGTGTACAATATCTTCAGGAGTCTAAGCAGATGCTCATCGGCGCCTTCTATGATTTCATAAAGGAAGGTGCCCTAGCCAGGGAGCCTGTCAGGGGGGTTAAGGTGGTGTTGCTAGACGCCGAGTTCCATGAGGACCCGGCCCACCGTACCCTCGCCCAAGTCGTGCCTATGCTACATAGGGCATTATTGGGTGCAGAACTGGCGTCTGAACCCACTCTATATGAGCCTATTATGAAGATACAGGTCCAAGTTCCAAGTGAATTGATCGGTGCTGTGACGAGTGTATTAGCCAGTAAGAGGGGTCAAGTGACAAGTATTGATCAACGTGAATACTACTCTGTTGTAAATGGATATATCCCTGTGGCGGAGACATTCGACTTGGCTCCAGTCCTTAGAAGTGCAACCGGAGGTAAGGCCTTCTGGCAAACCCAGTTTAGTCACTGGCAGATGCTGCCTAAGAGCCTCGTTGCCAGCGTAGTTTCTGAGATTAGGAAGAGGAAGGGATTATCTCCAGAGCCTCCATCTTACACAGAGTTTATACCGCCTGGGGAGCATGTGGAGGCCTAACTCCCCAACAATATAATTTTTATAATTTTCTCTATTCCAAATGGCTTCAGTATCTAAGTTTCTCCATCTCAGCCAACATCTCTTTTAGCTCGTCAAGGGTCCTAAAGCCTATATCCTCCATGAGATATCTGCATCTATTCCTTACCGTTACCTCGGTGATCTCGGCGGCGCTGGCTATATCTCTCTGGGTAATATCGTATCCACTTAGCCTAGCGGCATAGTATACCGCCGCTGATGCTAGCCCCACAGGATCTTTACCCGCAGTTACCTTCTTCCTCTTGGCGAGTGCAATTATCTTTTCAGCTAGGACAGCCACACTATCCGGCAATCCAGTCCTGGACACAATAGGCTTTATATATAGTGAGGGATTTATCACAGGTATCTTTATATTCAACTCCTTAACCAATAGCCTATAGCATCTACCCAACTCCTTCCTATCAATATTCACCTGCTTAGCCATCTTCTTGAACGTCCGTGGCATCTGGAACTCCCTAAGGGCTAGGTATAGGGCTGCAGCCACTATACTGTTGATCGCTCTACCCCTGACGAGGTCCTTATCTAGAGCCATCCTATATATTTGTGCAGCTCTCTCCAGAACATTCTTAGGTAGATCGAGCCTCTCACCAAGCTTCTGAAGGATATTCAAAGCATTCTGGAGATTCCTCTCCTGGCTTGTGGCACCAGATGTTCTATACAACCAGCTCTTGATACGCTGGATCTCCCTCCTCCTCTCCTCAGAAACACGGCCTCCCCTGCCAAATCCCTCTTGGATATTTCCGAATACAGTCGTCATACCTCTATCAGTTATTAGGGATGTCTGGGGAGGACCGGTCCTAGCCCTATCAACCTCATCTCCCTCAAATGTTCTCCATTCCGGACCCATATCTATATTAATATGCTTAGCTACATATCCACATGTCTTACATATAACTTCTCCTGTCTCCTTCTTAAATATGAAATCTGTTCCTCCACAAATCTCACATCTCTCAACTCCAAATAGGGTCATGATACAATCCCCCCATAAATATTTATATACCCCTAATCCAAAGTTATAACCTATATTTAAATATTGATATATACATCAAACAATTAATAAATGACTCTATGTAGAATACTTAATTTTGAATGATGAGGCGGTGGCTGGCTGAGCATATGATGCTATGAAGATATTGAAGCGACGCTGATGATGGTCGCCGCCGATCCATGCTATAAATGTTGAAGTATTTTCCTGCTCAAAGCTATCCCTATAATTATTGCTATTACTGCTATTGTGATTAGATATGTTAGGCTAACTATTGGTAGGGATATTGAGCCTTCTATAACTAGTGTCCTGATAAGTATATTTGAGTGTGTCAATGGATTTATTTCAGCGAATATCTGGAGCCATATAGGCATTTGTTCCTTTGGGAATAGGCTGTTACTGGCGAACATGAGTGGAAGGTTCAATAGGTTGGTTATTGCTATAGCTGTATCATGTTCCTCTATTTTTAGGCTTACGGTTATGAATATGCTGCTAAAGGCGATGCTCAATATACCTAATACTATGTACATTACTAGGAGATTGGCTGGTCCGAATCCCGGGCCTATATTCAGGCCCAATGCCAGGGCGATTATGAATAGCGCCGTGAACTGTAATAGGTTTCTTATTGTACTTGCAATTACCCTGGATAGGAATATGATTTCCCTCTTTACTGGTGATACCAGTAATCTGCTGAGGTATCCAAGTCTCCTATCGAATATGAGGGACATCCCACTGAACATACTGCTGAATAGTATGAATACACTGAACATACCTGTCGCGAGGAATGTGAAGTAATCTTTTGTTCCGAATGCAGCTATTATAATTTGGTCTATGGCTTCCTGTATAATATTTATAAACTGCGGTGGAACTGTATCCGGTATCTTGAATAACTTATATAAATTCATTGATTTGCCGAATAGAGCCAGCCAGAATAGTGGTGTTACGAATGTAAATAATATTGCTATCCTTCTCCTATACCACTTTTTCATCTCCCTTGATACTAGTGCGGCTAGGGCGTTCATTTAAATCCTCCTCCTTCTCCTCATTATTGCTCTGTAGGATAATGAGTCGATGGCCTCTTCATCCCTTATCCGCCTACCTGTTAGATATAGGAATACCTGTTCCAGGCTTGGCTTTACCAGCTCGACACCCCTCACCTTAACATTTTTACTATGTAGATGGTTTAATAACTCGGGGATGGTATATTCTCCTCTCTCTGTCGTTACGGCCAGTCTACCATCTACATACTTTACTTCTTTTACGTTGCTTACATTTTCTATGATGTCTTGATAATCAATATCTACTCCATTCTCAACCTCTATCATTATGATGTCTCCTTTGAGTAGGTTCTTCAATTCTCTAGGTGTACCTATGGCTATTATTTTTCCTCTATCTATTATACCTATCCTGTCGCATAGGGCGTCAGCCTCCTCCATATAATGGGTGGTCATGAAAATTGTTACTCCATATATATCTCTTAGGCTCCTTATGTATTCCCATATTCTCGCCCTCGTCTGGACATCTAGCCCTAGTGTTGGCTCGTCTAGAAATAGGATCTTCGGTCTATGTATAAGTCCCATGACTAGCTCGAGCCTCCTTCGCATCCCACCGCTGTATGTCTTAACTAGTCTATTTGCTGCATCCTTTAAATCCACCATATCAAGTAGTTCTTCTGCTTTGTGGAGGGCTGTGTCCTTATTAATACCATATAGACTTGCTTGTATTAGGATGTTCTCTAGTCCGGTTAGCTCGTCGTCGGCAGTTAGCTCCTGTGGTACTAAACCTATAATCTTCCTGATCTCCTCATTATCCTTCCCAAGTTTATATCCATCAATTATGGCCTCTCCCTCTGTCGGCTCTATAAGAGTATTTAACATGTTTATGGTGGTGGTTTTCCCCGCTCCATTAGGCCCCAGGAATCCAAATATCTCTCCTTCATATACTTCGAAGTCTATATGGTCTACCGCCAAAACCTCTCCATTATATATCTTTGTAAGACCTCTAACCTTAATTATCGGATTTATCTTCTACCACCTCCTCTATCTCCCTAATCATCTTCTTAATAATGGCTTTAATAGCCTCTTTATCCGCCTCATTTAGCATATCCCATTTATCGATTAGAATCTTGTATATTTGTGACAACTCTTTATATGGCAGGTCTGTTCGCATAATCTTCTCTATATGCTCCCTAATTGGCCTATCGAGGCTAATGGCTACCTTGCCCTTCTCAGTGATCTTATATAACTTCCTATCACCTTTGATAATAACCGTTATTAATTCTTCCTTGATTAGGCTTTCAAGCGCTGGATATATTACACCTGTGCTGGGTCTATATGTCGAGAATGTCATTTCCTCAATTGCTTTTATTAATCCATATGGATGCATGGGGCCCTTATCCCTAAGGACATGTAGTATGAGTTTCTTGACTATTCCTTTTCTCATTTGTTAGATATATCT
>WAMZ01000143.1 GCA_015522055.1 Candidatus Geothermarchaeota archaeon | reverse complement strand
GTATTCTACCTATACAACAAAATTTACTTGGAGTTGAAAGGCATAGTGGGGAGTAAAATATAGTTTAATCAATACTATGAAATAAAGTGATTTGTCTTTATAAGCTGTGGGCTTAATCAAGCTATCGTGTTTACGGAGATTGGTGTATAATTCCCAGAAATATATGTTTTGGTCGAGTTATTGGGATGTGGGATGTAGAGTAGTTCAGTAATAGCTGGTTTCTCAGCGGGCCCGGTGGGATTCGAACCCACGACCGCCGGCTATCTACATCCATCCGCAGGCCGGCGCCCTATCCAGGCTAGGCCACGGGCCCATGAATCGTCCCAATTGAGTATATTTTGGGGGTATAAATTAAAGATTTTGAGGATCGGCTTAGGGCTATTCAGATATGGCTCTTTCTAATAATTGGATTACTCTATCGACGCCTATGTCGGCGATTAAGGGCCCCATCCTGGGACCCCTATCCCTCCCAATTATTATTTGGTATAGTGTTTTGAAGAATTTTCTTGGGCTTATTCCATGCCTCCTTGAGACGGCGAATATCTTGCCTTGTATCTCTTCCCCGTCTGTCAGTCCCCTTATCTCGTTTATCAAGTCTCTTAAGGCATCCTTTGTAGCGTCGTCTAATTCCAACTTCTCTTCTCTCTCGGGGGTTGGGCCGAAGTCCCTGACCCAGTTTATAGCATAGTTTACGATGTCTAAAATGTCCCGTGAATCTACGTCATATCCATATTTCTTTAGTCTGGATGATATGAATTCAACTTCCCTGCCCTCTGGAGCCACCTCGGCCAGGCTTAATACTAGGTCGTATGGTACCTTTATATCTGGTACCTCCCTAAGTTTATATGAGTACTCTAGGAGGCCCTTCATCCTCTCCCTCTTCATGGGATTGTCTATTTTTAGTCTCCCGAAATATACGTCTTTATGCATATCGAGCTCCCTCATCATCTGCACGACTGTGTTGAAGCTTATTCTCCTCGTCCCGGTAAACCTTTTAAGTAGGAATAGGATTAGGCTCTCTGGACTACCGTATTTATACCAGAGTTGGGGTGTAAATACATTTCCCCTGGATTTGGATACCTTTCTCCCGCTGGTGTCTAGGAACATCTCATACCTAACGTGGTATGGCGGCTCGAAACCTAGGATCTCCCTCGATATCCTGTCATTGACTCTCACGGAGTCGGCTATATCCTTTCCATAGGCCTCGAACCTAATATCCAGCATCCTCCATCTAGCCGCGAATTCACTCTTCCATGATAGTTTTCCATCAGCTCTATAGATATATGCCCAGCCCTCGTAGCCACATCCCTCATACCATGCTCCCTTGATCTCGCTGCCTACACATCTATACTTAACCTTCTTGGATGTCGGGTCATATTCATATGACTCGGTTGTATAGATTCTGCCGCATTGTTTACATATAGCGAAGTATGGCAGTACATGTAGAAACTTCTCCTGATCAGTCTCCTCATAGATTATCTCCCCGACCCTCTTCCAGTTAACGAGTATGTCGTGTATCTCATTGACCATGGATCCACTCTTATATACTTCGTAGGCAGATTTGTGGATATACTCGATCCCGGCCTTGTCCAAGGCGTCTAGAAGTAGGCTGCTCATATGCTTACCGTAAGATTCGTGGCATCCATATGGATCTGGTATCAGGGACACGGGCCATAGGAGATATTCCTCTAACTCCTTTGGTAGGCCTTCAGGAATTTTCCTTAGCCCATCTAGGTCGTCGGAGAAGGCTATCGTCTCACTGTTATAACCCATGTCCCTGAGGGCTAGGGTTACTGCATATGCCCTTACGGCGTCCGCCATACTTCCAACATGTGGTATTCCTGAGGCACCTAGTCCACTCTCGGTCCTTATCATGTCTAGGCTCCTACCTAGTTTCTTCTCCCTTTCTATGAGTTGGTGTGCTACTTTATCTATCCAGGTGCCTCTACCGATGATCTTCTCTATTGACATTTGGACACCAGCCTTAAATATTTAGTGTATAATCCCCGTAAAATAATTTAATGGATATTAATAATTTGCTAGTTCGGGTTTAGATAGTTTAGGATCGTGTTTAGGCCACTTAATATAGCCTCCTTCTGTGAATCGCTACTCACGATGATTACGACGTCCCCCTCATTTAGGACCGTCTTCTCCATGACCTTCTCAGCTACATCCTCCCTCCATACAGATACTGGTAGGCCTGAGTCTGGGAATATGAGTTTCCCATTTCTATACTCGAGTATGATGGCGCCCCTACCCCCTTCCCTTATGATATTGTCGCGGAAATCTAGGACAGAACCCAACTTATCAGAGAATTTTCTTACGATGAATAATACCGATTCACCGCTGATCCCAAGATCGAAGTCTTGGTGTATCTCTAGGTTTCTCTTTATCTCATCTACTATACTTCTGCCTAGGGGGGTTAGTCTATGCCCCCCTCTATATGCCTCTATCACATTGAGTTGCTTTAATGCATTTAAGATATTTCTTATGGTGGCCTCCCCTAGGCTTAGCTTCTCACTAAGATAGTATCTCCCTACATACTCCCTCTCACTTATTATCCTAAGCATTAGGAATAATTCTCCACCTCTTACCTCCTTCCTACCTAACTGTTTATTGACGTTTACCACCAGTTCCGCCCAATTACCCATCAATAAATAATATCTAGTGTCTACTCAATAAGCCTTTGCGAGGTAGCATGTATGTCCGGGTTCGCCACACCATACACATGGGCCTTCCTCGACATCCTTTAGGGGCATTCCCCTGGTCTCTAACCCATCTAGCTCAGACTTTATCTCGTCTGCACACTCCTTCCTTCCACAGAAGAATATCTTGAATATTCTTCTACCCCCACGTCTATAAGCCTCTATAAGCTCATCTCTACTCCGTACCTCTATGATATTTTCATTTAGCCTTTCCTCAGCCCTCTTCCTCAAGGTCTCCAAGACCTTACTTTTTGTATCCTCTATATACTTTATCAAGTTTTCTAGGGCCACTGCCTCCCTCCTTCTAATATCCCTCCTGAATATGGTTACTTTATTCGTCTGTACCTCTCTAGGCCCCACCTCTATCCTGAAAGGCACACCCCTCAAGTCATAGTAGTAATATTTCTCCCCAGGGGTCTTCTCACTATCGTCGAACACAACTCGATAGCCTTCTTTGACGAGTCTCTCCTTGACCATAATACAATATTTATCGATCTCTTCGTTGCTGAAGCCCGTCTTGTATATAGGTATTATGACTATCTGGATGGGTGCTATTTCGAAGGGTAGTATGGCTCCATATTCATCGCCATGCACTAGTAGTATGGCTGCCAATATTCTTGATAACCCGATTCCATAGCATGTTGAGTGGGGGTTGACTAGGTTCCCCTCCTCATCATGAACTACCACGTTGAATACCCTGGTGAAGTTGGTGCCGAGATAATGGGTTGTTCCTATTTGTAATACTCTACCGTCTGGTAGTAGTGTGTCGAATGCATATGTGTCGACGGCTCCGGGGAATTTATCGAACTCCTCCCTCTTTATATGGAGGAATGGTATACCGAGTTTCTCCGTTGTAACTCTATAGAATATTTCCGCGTCCTCTATCGTCTGTTGCCTGGCCTCCTCCTCCGTATAATATACATTATGGGTCTCTATCCATAGGAACTCCCTTCCTCTCAGAAGTGGTCTTGTGGCCTTCGTTTCATATCTGTATACGGCGCATGTTTGGTATCCTTTGAAGGGCAGCTCTTTATAACTGCTGAACCATAGGGCGTAGAGGGGGTATATAGCCGTCTCACTGGTTGGGCGGAGTGCCAGCCTCTCCTCAAGTGGTGTAAAGCCACCCTTCTCTACCCAGAATACCTCGCCTTCAAAGCCTTTAATATGTTCCTTCTCCATTCTAAGGTTCTTCTCGGGTATTACAACTGGGAATAGGAATGGCTTATGCCCAGTCTTCTCCAATTCCTCCTCATAGAGCTTTATTATATTCTTCATTATCATCATACCGAATGGTCTATATACAATAAAGCCCTTGACACCGTATCGTATATCTATTATCTCGGCTCTCTCAAGTATCTCGCTATACCATTCACTCATATTACTATATTTGTCTGGTAATGCGGCTTCTACTGCCTCGGTCATCGATATACACCTTTATAGATTCCCGTGGGGGTATGTAAAAATATCTAATATATTATAATTTAATTAATCTTATATTGCTTCGAAACCATTCTCCCTCAACAGCTCCCTAAGTCTCAAGGCATCCTCAAACATGAATTTATTGTTGAACATGACGTATACCGTATCTACATCTCCATGTACATCTATCAAGTTGACCAATTCATTCAGGTCTTCATCTGTATATTTATATCCATATCTATATCCATCGCGTCCATGCAGCCTCCAATAATGGATATTACCGGTCTTCACGGGGTTATTCTTAAAGGGATCTACACATAGTATGATAGAGTTCTGCCTGATGAAATCAAGTATATCCTCCTGGAACCATGATGGATGCCTAGGTTCAAACAAGATAGTTACTTCCTCTATAGCAAATTTTTTGAGGACCTCGAGTGCCTCATTAGTTACTTCACATTTGGGGGGCAGCTGTATCAACACTTTATCGGCACCCAATTCCCTACATATCTCTATAGTCTTGCTCCATGACCACCTCACCTCCTCCGTATTTTTCAGCAATCCATAGTTCTCCCTATTTCCAGGCAGCTCTCCCCTGAACCTCCTCCAAGTCGGGCTTGTAGATGGATGTGTAACTCCTTGGAAGCCCTTCACGATATATTCGAATCCCACCGGAGCCTCCTCACGCCATCTCTGTACCGTCGAGATCTTGGGCAGAGAATAGAATGTCGACTGTATCTCCACAACCCTGAATGTCTCGAAATACTTTGGTCTCGAGATAGGGTATCCACAGCAGCCTATCTTCACCAACATACCACAATAATAAATTTGGTTCTAGGGTATTACTAAATATTGATTGATAAAGCTTTATATATAGGATATTTCATCCTATATATTAATATGTCCCCCCGCAGGTATACGCTGAAGATATCTGTAGTATCTATATTGACTTCGTTATCCGTCGCTACAAGGATATTCATGACGTTTATCCCAAATGTCTCCCTCACTACTCCTCTGACAATATTATCGGGCTTATTATTCGGCCCCTTCACCGGGTTTATGGTAGGATTCTTATCGATGGTGATTAGCGATATATACATTGGATTTGGGCCTTGGACTATGGCTACCTCAATATCGATGGGCCTCGTCGGGATCGTATCGGGATTATTGATTTCTAGGGCTGGTGATAAGACTTTGGTATTTATATTCTCGTATCTGGCAACCCTCATGTATGACGTATTGACCAGCATATTAACTGTATCCCTTATGCTAGGTGCACCGGTTTATGTTGCCCTCATCAATTTGTTCAGCCCTGTATTTATAGGGTTCATACCTTATCCAATGGGGCCTGTCCATGAGTTTACCACATCCCTAATAGTTACTTATATGGTTCCCCTAGTTGTTAGGAATGGTTATATAAGGGTGTTGGTGGATGGCTAGCCTGAATATATATAAGGTATTGTTGGTAGTCTTTCTAGGTTGGGCCGTTGTATCCAGTATCTTCGCTGCATACTATTATAATCAATTTATCGATGTACTTAGGAGTAGGGAGGCTTTGGCGAGTAAGTTGGAGGATGTTGAGGAGACGCTTGCAGGGTTGAGTGAGAAGCTGGCTAAGTTGGGGGAGCAGGTTGAGCAGTACAACGAGTCATACATATCGCTTCTGGCCCGGATGAGGGCTTATTTGGAGAGGTCGGTCGCCATAGTTGTTATTGACTATGGTAATGGGACTATTGTTAGGGAGAAGGTGTATTTTATAGAGGGTCTTAATAATACTGTGTTTAACCTAACATTGGCTGTCGCCGAGTTGAACTATACATATTATCCATATTTGGACGACTATTTCATTAATGGGATCAATGGTGTCTATAACAGGGCAGTTAATGCTACGAGTGGGTATTACTGGGTGTTCTATGTTAACTTTAGGTTGTCCGATAAGGGGTCTTACCAGACTAAGGTATATGATGGTGATATTATTATATGGAATTATACGTATGTTTCCTGGGGTTAGTTAAATCGGTCTGATTATGCCTATGTTTGTCACTATATATGATACTAGTTTTGGGGGGATGGGCTCGAAATATGGGTTTTTAACGGAGATTTTTCTATGTTTGCGGCTATAGATTTCTTTGGAGGGGCCTTCTTCTATATCTATGGTAGGCTTGTCACTGAATTTGTATTGGTCGCAGGCCACTATGAAGTCTTTGCCATAATACTTAGCTGCTATAGCTAGTGTCTTGGTCCCTACCTTATTTATTACCGTGTTGTCTGGGAGTATGGTGTCGCAGCCAACTATTACGTAATCAGCCATCTCTATGAGTGTCGGCAGATATATGTCGATAACTAGTGTTACCTCTATACCTTCATCTGCTAATGCTTCGGCGTAGCTTACTCCTTCATAATTTGGCCTAGCCTCTGATAAAATGATCTCCTTTAGATATCCCCATTTATGTAGGTATCTGAATACATTTATCAATGTACTGCTCCTGCTGTATGAGACGATTGATGAATCTTTATCCAATATTTTTGCCATATTTCTGGCAATATCTAGGTCGAGCCTCCTAAGTTTATCTAACAATTCTTTTGGTGTTATACTTGTTCTCTCAAGTTCATCGGCTATGCTTCTGAGGATGTTCATGCTTGGATGCCTCTCGACAGCTCTTTTAAAAATATTTATAAGTGTTTCTCTATTGAGCTCTAGACCCTTCTCAAGTATGGCTATTGCTATCTCTTTAGAACCTAAGGTGGTGCTTTGGATAATTCTATTTATCTCCTCTGGAATCATTATAAAAGTTAATATAGATTGTTTGTTTAATATTGGTTAGCAAGGGTGTTTGCCATGCCTAAGAAGAGGAAGAATCGTGGTAGGGCTAAGCGTAAGGGCAAAGGTAGAGAGGGATATACATATTGTTCAAATTGTGGTGCGAGGATTCCTAAGGATAAGGCTATTAGGGCTGAGCGTTGGGTCTCACTAGTTGATAGGCAGCTTGAGAAGGAGTTGAGGAAGCAGGGTGCCATCATATTTAGGGAGAAGGTTGTGAAGGAGTACTGTGTCTCATGCGCCGTCCATTATGGCATAGTCAGGATAGGTGGGTATGCCGAGAGGATGGCTAGGGAGCAGACCTAAAAACTTAATTTCTTCATTGTCTCTAGGAATCTATTGACGTCGGCCTCTGTATGCCATCTCTTAAGGGATATCCTTAGTTTACTTCCTATCTTATCTAGATATATTGAGTGCCTATCTCTTAGCCATCTACTAATCTCCTTGGCTTTTTCCCCGGCTTCTATCGTTACTATACCTCCTCTATATTCCCTCTCCAGTGGTGTATATACTTCGTAGCCGATTCTATTGAGTCCATCGATCAGTACACCGGTTAAATTAAGTATATGGTCTTTTACCTTTTCAAGGCCTATTTTAAGAATCTCTTCAATCTCCTTTTTCAATGATGCATATTTATTTATTGGTTGCTGGAGTGAGATGGTTTCTATAAAACTATCTCCTACTAGTGGTGTCTCCACGTTCGGTAGGTCTAGTAACCCGTCTCTAATGTATATGAAGCCTGTGTCTCTAGTGCCTCCAAGCCAGTAACACCCCTCGGATAGGTATATGTCTATTCCATACTTTGGTATGTCGATGTTCCAGGCTCCTGTGGCATAAGAGCCGTCTATATATAGAGATATCCCGTTTGAACTTAGGTATTTCGATATATTTTCTATCTGAACCCTTCTCCCAGTGATCGGTTGTATTAATGTTGTGGTTATACTGTGGACCCTATCTATAGGAAGTTTTTTGAAGACCGTTTCATCTAGCCTAGTTGGAATATTAATGTACTGGGTCGTATAGCCAAGTCTCCTTATAACTCTACTGAAAGATATTAATTCTAGGTTCTCGTTCTCGAGTATGACTGAGATATATCTATCGCTGGGTTTGGAGAATAGGTATGTTAGGAAGTACCATGGCTTTATATTCCCTACTAAATATATGTTCCCGGGACTTATGTTTAGTAGTTTGGCCAAGCCTCTCTTTATTGCCGTGGTTATTTCCTCACCTGTAGCCTCCCTATCTGGATGTCTCCATTTGTTTGTGTATCTGCTGTCGATTGTGAAGTCTATTAGATGCATGGTATCATCAAAAATATATTTACGATGGGGTATGCATTATAATGATTTTAGTGGTTTAGGGTTAATATAGTGATTATTAATGAGTGAATATTCTGTTGAGAGGGTTAAGAGACATATATTTGGGGATATACTTGTATCTCCCTCCATCAATAAGGCCCTTAGGAAGTGGAGGGGGGTATTTGGTGTAAGTCAGGTGGAGCTGGCTAAGTGGATGGGTGTATCTCCCTCGGTTATCTCTGAGTATGAGAGTGAGCGTCGTAGAACGCCTGGTACAAGGTTTTTGAAGAAGTTTGTCGACTCGCTGGTCGAGATTGATCTGAGGCGTGGTGGTAGGGTAATATCTCTTGTTTTGAATGAGGCTATTGAGGAGGCTATGCCTGAGCCTGTTTTAGTGGTTAGGGATTTCCTCGAGCCCTTCGATGCCAGTAGATTGATTGACGTGGTGGAGGGCACCGTATTGGCGAACGAGGATTTAGTTGGGGTGACTAGGCTTTATGGCTTCACCTTGATAGATAGTTTGAAGGCTATATTGATGATGAGTGGTAATAGTTTTTTCAAGTTGTTCGGTAGGTCTACAGAGAGGGCTGTTATATTTACCAATGTATCTAGCGGCAGGTCTCCGATGGTGGCTATTAGGGTATATCCGATGAAGCCTAGGATGGTGGTTATCCATAGGCCGAAGGCAGTTGATAGACTTAGTATAAAGTTGGCTGAGAAGGAGAGAATTCTCTATGTACTGTCGAACGTCGAGTCGGCTGATGAGCTCCAGAGGAGGCTGCTGGCCTTCGCCGATGAAATGATCGGGGGTGGTGGGGAATGATCTTGGAGCCTATATACCTAGCTACATTGATATATGGGTTTGGTATCGTCCTCCTAATCGGGTTAACCGCTTTATACCTCAATGTATTGACTAAGGATGGATTTATGGCAGGGCTCTTGGTGGGGGTGCCGATATTAGTATTCGGTGGGTTCGATAATTTCATACTCTTACTTCTATTTTTAGTTCTTGGGAGCTTTTTATCGCGTATTGGGAAGGATGTTAAGAGAAAGTATAACCCTATTGGTGAGAGGGTTGGCACTAGGGCGTGGCCGAATGTGGTTGCTAATGGATTTTGGCCCATGGTTTCATCTGTAATGATATATTTCAACTCGCCTCCCCACGTCAAGATTGCTTGGGAGATGTTCTTTATGGGGTCTCTTGCTAGTATGGTTGCTGATACCTCTGCCACCGAGATAGGTATGTTGTCTAGGAATATGCCTAGGTTGATTGTGAAGCCGGATAGTAGGGTTGAGCCGGGTAAGTCTGGTGGAGTTACCCTCTTGGGTACATTGGCAAGCATATTATTTACAGCTATATTTGCCATATTAGCCTATTTCATTAGCGGCTTTAACCCTTTGATTGAGTATACCTTAATCGGTTTCTCACCCTTGGTGTATATGAAGAGTAGTGAGTTGGCTCTCCTCGCCATAGTGGTTTTGGCAGGTTTCTTGGGGAGTTTCATAGATAGTATTCTTGGTGCTACTCTACAGGCGAAGTATAAATGTGGTGTTTGTGGGAAGGAGGTCGAGGTGTCTATTCACTGTGGTGAGGAGGCTAGGTACTTGGGTGGTATCAGGTTTATCGATAATCATATGGTGAACTTTATATCGAGTTTCTTCGGGGGAGTTATTGCCGTCTCCCTGTTTTTCTTAATTTAATCTCTGAATATACAATATCCTTCTCCTCCTCCCCAACCATTCCCAATCCATACATAAGGTCAATTAATTCACTCATCTTGATCAGTGGATATACCGTTATACCCATCTTCTTTAGCCTTGTAACACCACCATCCTCACGGTCAAGGATCACGACAGCCTTATTCACTTTACATTTATACATATTCTTTAATGTCCTTGTTATCCTGCTTATAGTCTTCCCACTACTGACTAGGTCATCTATTATTAATGCGTTGTCATTGGAGTCAACCGATCCTATGACAACCTTATTTTCATACTTCCCGAATAGGGCGAATGGCTTACCCATCTTTATTGAGGAAGGTATCACTAGTAATGGTCCTTTATTGAAGATACCTACTATCTTTGTAGTATCCTTATCCAAGTCTTTCTCGACGATCTTGTCTATCAGGAATCCTACTATCCTATCTAGGTATCTGGGGTTGTTAGCTAGGAGTGAGAAGTCTAGGTAGTATTGGGTGTGTAGCCCGCTGGCCAACATGTAGTCGCCGAATGAAAGGATCCCTAGTCTGGCAACTATTTTTGCCAACTCCTCCTTCATCTCCAAATTATATCATCTCCATAGCTCAAATTTAGGGATGGTCTTAATCGAGTGATATAAGATATGAGGCTGATGTATATTGGTATTTATAGCCACCCTTGAATGATATTATAAGAAAAGCCCCTTATATAGTTAATGTATTGATAATTTTAATTGTTGCCAGCTTATCCATAGCCCTTTTTTTAGGGAGGTGTCTCACTTGGTTCGGGTAGGTATAAATGGTTTTGGTAGGATTGGTAGGATGTTCTTCAGGAGCTCCTTGGAGATCGATGGCCTTGATGTCGTGGCGATAAACGATATTACGAGTGTATCGCTACTTGCCCATCTATTGAAGTATGACAGTATACATGGTAGGCTTAATCATAGTGTGTCGGTGGATGAGGACCATATCGTTGTTGATGGGTCTAGGATTAAAGTTTTTAGCCATAGAAACCCTGCGGAGATTCCGTGGCACGAGCTTGATGTCGATGTGGTTGTAGAGGCATCGGGAATATTTAGGGAGCGTCAATCCGCTTCTCTACATTTGGGTAATGGGGTTGAGTATGTTTTTGTTTCCGCTCCCATGCCCGACCCCGATATAATGATACTTCCATACCTCAATGAGGATAAGTTCGATGCCCGTAACCATAGGGTTATCTCAATGGGTTCATGTACAACAAATGCATTGGCGCCGCTTATCAAGGTTTTGGAGGATAAGTTTGGCATCGTCTCGGGCCAGATGACTACCATACATGCATATACTAATGACCAGCGTCTACTGGATAGTGTCCATAAAGATTTTAGGAGGGCTAGAGC